>JAEUQD010000711.1 GCA_016789925.1 Bryobacterales bacterium
ATCCTCGGTTCCGAATCCGCCGCCTTCCATCAGAAGCGGCTCAAGACCCAAGCGGACCTCCTCGATCCCCTTGTCCGCGAGCGCCTCGAAGCGTCCTCCTGCTATTCCGCCGTCGACTACATCAAGGCCCTGCGCCTGCGCACCGTCCTGATAGAGGAAATGCGGCGCGTCTTCCGGACTTGCGACGTCCTGATGCTTCCCGCCGGCAATGCGGCTCCGAAACTGGAGGAAGAAACGGTGGGGACCGATCTGCCGCCCAATCCTCCTCCGGTTCCCCGTCCCGACTCCTACAACATCGCCAACGTGACCGGGATTCCGGCCATCGTACTGCCTTGCGGTTTCACCGCCGGGCCCCCGGCACTCCCCCTCGCGATACAGTTCTGTGCCCGTCCATTCGGCGAGGCGACTCTCTTCCGCATCGCCCACGCCTACCAGTCGGCCACCGATTGGCATCTCCGCACACCTCCACTGAACGGATGATCTCATGCAACGACGAAACTTTATCTCGAAATCACTTGTGGCCGGCGCTGCCGCCGGTGCGGCTGGTACCCCCGCCGCCGCCCAGCAGCCCCCGGATTCGCAACCTGTCAGAAAGGCCGCATTGCCCGCCGGGATCACTCCCGCCGCGTATGCGAATAAGTCAACGGGCTACAACCCTTTCGCGACTCCCGACTATTACACCTACACCGACGATCTCACCATCGAAGGGAACCGTCCGGGAAAGCCGCACCAGGGGAAAGTCTTTGCGGCCGTCCAAGCCCACTCGGACGACATTCCCCTATTCGCCGGCGGTCTAATCGCCAAGCTCGTCGACGAGGGATATACCGGCTACCTCATCCGCATTTCCAACGACGAATCGGCGGGACGCACCCTCGGCCACGGCGTGGTCCAGAACGAGATCGACAACCAGGCGGTGGCGGCTGCTCTCGGTTGTAAGAAGGCTTACTCCTTCTACTATCGCAACCACCGCATGGACGACTGCGCGGAGATTGAGATCCGCGCCCGCCTCATCTTTTTGTTCCGCCTGCTGCAAGTGAATACGCTGATCGCGATGGATCCCTATAACCACTATGACGAAAACCCCGATCATCTCGTGGCCGGGCGCGCCGCCGAGGCTGCCTGTTGGATGTCCGGAGGCGCAAAGGACTATCCCGAGCACTATAAGGCCGGTCTCAAGCCCACCCGCGTCCGCGAAAAGTATTATCATGCGCGCTCGCCCCAGGGCCACAACCTCGTCAACCGAATCGTGGACATCAACTCCTACATCGACCAAAAGGTGCGAGGCAACGTTGCCAACAGGGGCAAAGGTCCAGCCGGAGCCGCTGGCTCTCGCCTCAGAAATCAGTTAGCCCAGCAAGGCCGCAAGTTACCCCTTCTCGGCGATGACGACCAGACCGCCGACTTCCAGTACGTCAAGCATTTCCTGATGGACGATTGGCGTTTGCTCGGCGAAAGGTTCGGGCTGGGCTACGCCGAAGCCTTTCGTTACATTGGCCCGGCGCAGGACTTCAGCGGGAACATTCGCAACTTCGTTGAGAAGAATGCCGTGAGGCTGTAGGAGAGACACCATGAGCAGACAAGCGATACACCCACCCGTAGCCCTGGCCCGCGCCGACGTCGGACCCGTTGTGGTCGAAAAGGATCTGCCCGGCCAGCCCCACAAAGGCAAAGTGTTCGCCGCGGTGCACGCGCATCTGGACGACGTCCCATTCTACGCGGG
>JAEUQD010000391.1 GCA_016789925.1 Bryobacterales bacterium
ATCGTTGATCGAAAAAGGACGACCGCTGTTAACGAAAGGAAGTCTTCCTTCGCTGGTCAACCCCGTCGCCAACGGCAGCTCGCTTTCCGGCTACCGCTACTAACAGGCCACCCGCGCCTCAAAGCTCTTCAGCTTCGCCGTCAGCGTCGTCCGCTTCAGCCGCAGCATGTCGGCCGCCAGCTTCTTGTTTCCGTTGGTCCGCCGCAGCGCCTGCTCGAGCAGACCCCTCTCGATCGTCCCCACCACTTGCTCGAAGTCGATCCCGTCTTCGGGCATCGTGATCTGCGTCGGGATCGTCGCCGAAACCGGAGGCTTCGACAGACTCACTGCGGGTAGCGCGAAGTCGCCGGAATAGAGCGTATCCCGATCCCCGCTCAATACCACCGCCTTTTCGACGGAGTTTTCCAGTTGCCGCACGTTCCCCGGCCAGTTGTAGCGGCACAACCGGTCAAACGTCTCATCGGCAATCCGCTTCACGGGGATCCCTTCCTGCCGGCACACCTTATTCAGAAAATGCTGCACCAGTACGGGAACATCCGACAAACGGTCTCGCAACGCCGGGACCTGGATCGGCACTACGTTCAACCGGTAGTATAGATCCTCGCGGAAACGCCCCTGCGCTACGCGTTCCAGCGGGTCTACGTTACACGCGGCAACCACCCGCGCGTCCACCTTCACCGAATCCGAACTCCCCAGGCGCTGGAATTCCCGCTCCTGCAACACACGCAACAGCTTCGATTGCAGATCGAGCGGCATGTCCACGATTTCATCCAGAAACAAGGTCGAATTGTTGGCCTGCTCGAACCGCCCCACCCGGTGATTGATCGCTCCCGTGAACGCCCCCTTCACGTGCCCGAACAGTTCCGCTTCCAACAAGTTCTCCGGCAGCGCGCTGCAATTCACTGCCACCAGCGGCAGCCGCGACCGGTTACTCGCCGCATGCAGCGCCCGCGCCACCATTTCTTTTCCGGTTCCTGTTTCCCCCGTGATCAGCACCGTGCAGCGCCGTTCCGCCACCAATCGAATGGTGTCGATAATCGTCCGCATCGCCGGGCTATTCCCGACCAGAAACTTCTGCCACGAGTCCACCACCGCGGTCTGCGCCAGTCGGTCCCGGTACACAAACGCCTGCTTGAGCACCTCGACGATTTCTTCGTCAGTACTCTCCGCTGTCATGTAGTGATAGGCCCCCAGCTTCACTAATCGCAACGCTTCCCCTAACGCTGCCCCAGCCTCGCCCTGAAATACGCACGGCGTCTGGGCCGCCCCGCGCTGCGCCTCGTCCAGAAACTCCTCCGCGCTCCAACCCGCCAGCGGCAAACACACCCAAACCGCATCAAACGCGCCGCTTCGCAAGGCGCCTACGGCTTGGTTCGGATCGCTGATCGACGTCACGGCCCAACCATCCTGCTCCGGCAAGGGAACGCCTCCCTGCCCTCCCACCACCAGGATCTGTCTGTTCAGGGACCTTACTGTCTGCACACGCTTCTATCGGGCGCGCGCGCCAAAAACTTAACACTAAATGACGGGTTTTTGCCGGAAAACCTTGTGTACCGCCTTCCAGGGAAGGCACTACCTCTCCTGGAAATTCAGATCTTCCGTCAGAAACTCGGGCGTCTCAAACACATCCCTCCCGAACAGCAGCCGCAACCCGCCGTTCACATTCGGCACCGTGTCATCCGTTCGCCTAAACCACTCTCCCCCTTGCGATTGATGGGCCAATGCGATCGCCGAATACTGGAGCGACCCCAACAACCCCAGCGCCAGATAGCCGTGCGGATCCTCCGGGGCCCCCGGAATTCGTCCCTTCACCGCGTCAAACCGGAAGACCGACGTCGTCTCCCGCATGTTCGCCGCACGCACCAGCGCCGTATTCGCCGGGTTCGGCACTGTCCGGTCCCCAATCACGTATTGAAAGAGGATGCGCTTGATCGGCACTCCGGGCAGCGTCGCGCTCTTGAAATGCGGCGCGTAGTTCCCCGCGGCCCCCGGCGCTTCCACCCACTCCAGATACTCCAATTGATTCTGAAGCGACGTCTCCAGCGGACTCCGGTTCACCTTCACCGGCTGGTACCGGAGCGGCAGGACGTCATCCACCGGCCCACGCGTCAGCGAATATTGCGACAGCAGCGGCCGTGTCTCCGGCGACAACCGCGCCGTCCGGACAATCGAATCGCCCCCTACGTTCAGCGCTGCGCTGATCACATTCGGCTCCACCGCCATAAACAAACTTCCGTAGAACGCTCCCAGCGACTGCCCGTAATAGGAAATCCGCGACCCGTCGAGCGTCGGCCGCCCCGTCCCCAGCAAGTCCATCCCCCGCTGGATCGCCCGCACCATCTGCGACCAGTCGAGCGCGGTCTGCCGTAGCGAGTCCCGGAAAAACAACGGCGCGCCCGACACAACCACCGCCGCCCCATCCGTCGCTCCAATTCGCCCGGTCCCGCTGATATCCATCCCTCGCCCACCATACGGAAACTCCACCACCTCCCCGTCCAGCCGCTCAATCCGCACTGTCCCCTCAGGACCAAACCCGTGTCCGAACGCATTGAAGGCCACCACCGCATAGCCCTCCTTCACCAGCCCGATGGCCAGCGTCGACGGCATCCCAAACCGGTCATCCCCCAAGCCGTGCCCCGCCAGCACCACCGGATAGCCGCCCGCCGGCGGCGGCGTCAACGGCAGCCAAGCATGAAAGAAGATCTGATCCGACTCCGGGGTCGCAATCACCCGAACTCCGGTCGGCACCACGGGCATCACCGGCAGATCGCGGCCCAGGAACCGCGGCGACCGGAACGACCCGAACGCGATCCGCCCCACTCCCGCCGCCGCGAACAACGTGCCCGGCGCGGGTAGCACCTGCTCTTCAAAGCGATTCCCGAACGTCCGCACCTGCCGCCGCAGGGTCAACGACTTCACCGCCAGCACCTCCACTACGTTCCTCGACCCCGCCCGCGCAAACATCGGGTCGGTACCTTCCAACCCCCGCCGCGCCGCCTCCAGAAACGCCGTCACCGACATCGTCGTGTACACCGACCCGCCGGTAATCCTTCCGGCCACACTCGCCACGCCCATGGCCTGTTGCAGCGCCGCGCAGTACTCGCCGGACGGCGCCTCGACACACTGCGTAAACTCCGGCGACGCTTCTACCGGATCGCCCACGAGATCCTTAACCCCATCCGTTACTACAACCGCGTGGCGCCGCGACTGGTCCAGCGGGCCGTCCGGCTTCGCAAACGCCATATTCGTCTCCGGGTCCCACACCACCTCATTCACCCGCGTCACCTTCCCTACCGGCCACAACCCGAACTCGCCCGCCGGTGGCTCCCCCACCGTCACATAGAACAGCCCGTCCCGCAGCGTATTGACATTCACCGGCCCGGAAAACTGCACGCTCATCTGGTGCTGCGGCGCATACCCGTCAAAGTCGGATATCACGCCGGGCGTCACTTCCTCACCCACCCGCAGCCTCTCCCTCTCAATCGGCACCGTGAGCGCAATCCGCCGTCCCGTCTTCTGCCGCTCATCCGGCACCGTATGCACATCGCTCGGAAGCGGACCAGATGGCCCCCCAGGTCCAAACAACACCCGCACCCCAGCCCCGAGTACCAGTTCCGCGCACACCAGCAAGCACAAAACGATCCGCATCCCCCGAACATAGCACCGCCCTCCCCGCCAACGTTACAATGCCAGCATGTCGTCTCTGTCCCGCCGCGACTTCGTCGCCCTCTCCTCCGCCGCCACACTCACCGCCAAGAGCTACTCCCAGGTGACCGGCGCGAACAATCGCCTCAAGGTAGGCATCATCGGTTGCGGTGGCATGGCCACCGAAGGCCACATGAAGCCGCTGATCAAGGTGCGCGAAGAGCAGAACATCGAGTTCGCCGCTGTCTGCGACATCTTCGACCCCCGCGCCGACCGCGCCGCCCAGCTCACCGGCGCTCAGAAGAAATACCGCGACTACCGCCAACTCCTCGCCGACAAGGATGTCGATTACGTCCTCATCGCCACCCCGGAACACTGGCACGCCCAGATGTCCATCGACGCCGCCGAAGCCGGCAAGCATATCTACTGCGAAAAGCCCATGACCTACAACGTTCAGGAGGCGCGCAAGGTCGTCGACACGATCAATCGCACCAAGGTCAAAATGCAGGTGGGCGTCCAGGGCATGTCCGACGACTCCTACGAAACGGCCAACAAGTACGTCAAAGACGGCACCATCGGCAAGGTGGTCCTCGCCCAAATCGACTACTCCCGCAACTCGAAAGAGTCCGATTTCATGTACACGCGCGAGGACTTCAAAGCCGAACCCGGCGTCAACCTCGACTGGAACGCCTGGCAGGGTAACGCCAAGAAGCACGCGTTCGACGAGAACCGCTTCCGCCACTGGCGCCGCTACTGGGACTACTCCTCCGGCATCGCCTCTGACCTCTTTATTCACCGCGTCACCCGCATCATCAAGTCCTGCGGGCTCACGTTCCCGCAGCGCGGCGTCTCGCTCGGCGGCAAGTACGCCTGGCCCGATGCCCTCGGCGAAGTGCCCGACACCATGAACATGCTCCTCGAATACCCCGAAGGCATGATGGTCCAGCTCGTCTCCTCCATGGCCAACTCCACTCCCGTCGAGCACATGCTCCGCGGCCACAAAGCCACGCTCATCTTCAACCGCGAAGGCTTCGTCATCCGCCCGGAAGGCCCCTTCCGCGACGAGGTCAAGGAGATCACTCACAAGAAGTCCGGCGCGGAGTCCACCGCTCTCCACCACAAGAACCTCCAGGACGCCATCCGCAACAACGCCCCCCTCAAGTGCGACTGCAACCTCGGCTACTATGGCGTCGCCGCTTCCCAGATGGGCGTCGAGGCCTACAAGAAGCAGCGCTACATCGGCTGGGACAAATCCAAGGAAAAACTTGTTAAGCTCTAAAGGCTCATGAGTCGTACCGCAATCTTCTTCGCCACAGCCGCCCTCTGCGCCCTCTCCGCGCAACAGCACGACCTGCTCCTCAAGGGCGGCCACCTCATCGATCCCAAGAACAACATCGACGCTCGCATGGATATCGCCGTGCGCGGTGGCCGCGTCTCCGCCGTCGCCGCCAACATCCCTCCATCCACCGCGCGCCGTACTCTCGATGTCACCGGACTCTATCTCAGCCCCGGCCTCATCGACCTCCACGCCCACGTCTACTTCACGCCGGGTAACAAGGATGCCTGGGCCGGCGATAACTCCATCCAGCCCGACACCCTCTCCTTCCGCACCGGTGTCACCACCATGGTCGACGCCGGTTCCTCCGGCTGGCGGAACTTCGAGAACTTCCGCCACACCGTCATCGACCGCGCCGACACCCGCATCCTCGCCCTCATCAACATCGCGGGCTTCGGCATGATCACGGATATCACCGAGCAGAAGGACTTCGATCCCAAAGCCGTCGCCGCCCTCGCCGCCAAGCACAAGGACGTCGTCGTCGGCGTGAAGTCCGCTCACTACCGCCAGCCCGACTGGCAGTCCGTCGACCTCGCCGTCGAAGCCGGCCGCCTTGCCAACATCCCCATCATGGTGGACTTCGGCTACTTCCTCCCCCAGCGCCCTTACTACGAACTCGTCACGAAACACCTCCGCCCCGGCGACATCTCCACACACATGTTCCGCGGACCGGTGCCATGGATCGGACCCGATGGCAAGATCTACCCCTATCTCTACGAAGCTCGCAAGCGCGGCGTCATCTTCGATGTCGGCCACGGCGGCGGT
>JAEUQD010000721.1 GCA_016789925.1 Bryobacterales bacterium
GCGGTCTTCATCGCCCAATCGAACTTGACCATGGCAGCTTCGAGAAACGATTGGAAGCGGGCTTGCTCGTTGAGGCGGTGATTGTGGTCGTCGAAGAGGTCGGAGATAGAGGCGAACCGGGCTGTCTGCGCCTGGCGAATGCCGGCGTCGAGCATGCCGGGCACGGCATCCAGGCGGATACCTCGGCTGACATAGGCGCGGGCCACGTTGATGTGAGCAGGCGTGCGGAGAAAGACTCCGGGCCGTTTGCCGTTGATGGCGATGAGTTGTTGGCCGGCGGCGGCGAGATCGGCTTCCGGAGTGTCGGAGAGTTGGGCGAGGGCGCGGAAGCGGGACCAGTAGGGCATGGGTTCTTCTGGCCATTGGGCGACCCAGGTTGCCGCGGCCTCGGCAAGCGCGCGCGAGTGCGCTTCGATGTCCGCTTTGGGGGCGGCGGGCCCGGGGTAGGGATGGGCTTTGAGCCATTGGTCATAGGCGTCGTAGACGGGTTCGCGGCGCGGCGGGGGCGGCGGCAAGGACTGGAGCGCCGCAGTGTTGCCGGTGAGACGGTAAGCCTCGCGAAGCGTGGCTACGGCAACGGGGTCGCCGCCGGCGGCTTCAAGATTGAGCGAAGCGATGTCCTGCGCCACACGCGTGCGGAGGGAGGGGTGCTCGCTTGGGGGGGCGGCGCGGAATTCGAGTGACCAGAGCCAGCGATAGGCGGGAACAGCGTCCGGTCCTGATCTGCCGGCCAGGGCGGAACGAAGGTGACGGGCGGCCGCGGCCAGTTCGTCGCCGACTCCCGCATAGGCAAGGAGTTCGTAACCAGGGAGATAAGAGGGACAGGCGTTGACGAACCGCAGCAGGTTGGTGGAAAGCGCCTCTTTGTTGTGAAAGCGCGGGTAGCTGTGGATGTGTCCGATCAGGAGGTAGGGATAGGGGAATTCAGGCGAGGCCAGAGCGGACAACTGGCGGAGCACGGCGGGCGTGTCGACACCAATGAGACTGGCGGCGTAAAAGAGGGCGCGGCGCGGATCACCGGGGTGGGCATCGAGCGCTGCGCGATAGGAGGCGATGATGTCATCGTGCCCTTGCTCGCGGTAAAGCGCGAGGAGTTCGAGGTTCGCGAAGATATCGGTGGGGTGCCGGTCTACCGTCTCGCGCATCAGTTGGCGCGCCTGGGTTTTCAGGGCGGAGGGGGGTGCGTTAAGACGCAGGTCCCGTAGGCGTGCGAGCGCCTGACTGACGGCAGGGGCGGGTTCGCAACCGTAACGAGCGGTTTGGCTGGAAGCGACCGCGGAAAACAGCAGAACAATGGCCACGGGCCGCACGCCGATATCTTATTACAGATCGCTGTGATACGATGCTCGAAATTTCGCCATGCGACTCGCGGCCTTTTCTCTGTCGATCGCGGCGCTCGCCGCCGCCCAATCTCAACCCGAGTTCGATCTGTTGCTCCGCGGAGGGCATGTCATCGACCCGGCCAACGGCATCGACCAGGTCCGCGATGTGGCTGTCAAGGGAACGCGGATCGCACAAGTCGCCGCGGCGATTCCGCCTTCGGGCGCTAAGCGCGTGGTGGATGTGGCCGGATCTTATGTTGTCCCGGGTTTCATCGATCTTCACGCACACGCTTACGGAACAGAGCTGGCGGTGTCGCAGGACGACACGGCTTTGCCGACCGGCGTGACGACAGCGGTCGACTGCGGAGGCGCCGGTTGGCGGACCTTTGAAGACTTCAAGGAAACCGTGATCGACCACTCCGTGACGCGCATCCTCGTGTTCCTGAACATCGTGGGCGCGGGCATGGTGGGCCACGCCGCCGAGGACAACGTCGACGACATGGACCCGATCGCCACCGCCAAAAAGATCAAGCAGTATCCCAGCCTGATTGTCGGAATCAAGAACGCGCATTTCGGAAAGCCGGGCTGGGAATCGGTCCGGCGCGCGGTGGAAGCAGGACGTCTCTCGAATACGCCCGTCATTCTCGACAACCACATCCTGACGAAAATGCAGCGCCACACACGCGAGAAACTCCTCGAGATTCTCCGGCCGGGCGACATGCATACGCATTTTTATAACGACCGGCAGGTGGAGGTGATCGATCGCTTTACCGGCAAAGTGCAGCCATGGATGTTCGAGGCGCGTAAACGCGGAGTGTTGTTCGACATGGGTCACGGCGCGGGGAGTTTCCTCTGGCCGGTTGCTTCGAAAGCCATGGAGCAGGGATTCCCGCCGGACACCATCAGTACGGACCTTCACAAGATGAGCATTCTCGGATCCAAAGCGGATATGCCCAACTGCATTTCCAAGTTGATGCTACTCGGCATGACGCTGCAGGACGCGGTGGCCCGGTCCACGGTGAATCCCGCGAAAGCCATCGGACAGTTTCCCACGCTGGGAACGCTCGGGGAAGGCAAAGGCGCCGACATCGCCGTGCTCAAAACCCGCACCGGAGTTTTCGCCTTCCGGGACGCGCTCAATAAGAAACGGATGGGCCGCGAGAAGATCGAATGCGTGTTGACTGTCCGTGACGGCCGCATCGTATGGGATCGCGACGGCATCGCTTTCCCAGACTGGCGACAGGCCGGAGACTACGGAGTACCGCAATGACACGCCGCGAAGCCCTGCTGCTGGTTGGCGCAGCACCCATACTCTCAGGTCAGGAGCCGATCTACGATCTATTAATCAAGCACGGCGACCTCCTCGATCCGGCGTCGAACCGGCGGGGCCGCTTCGACATCGGCGTTATCGGGAAGAACATCGCTAGGATCGCTCCGTCGCTGCCCGCCTCACGCTCGCGATTGACCATCGATGCCGGCGAGTACATGGTGACCCCGGGCCTGATCGACCTGCGTGCCCGCTGCGACACGCGCATTTCCGGCGGCGTTCACCCGGACCATCATGCGATCCGCAGCGGAGTCACAACAGTCGTCGATTCCGGGAGCGCCGTCGCGGAAACCTTTGCAGCGGCCTATGCTCGGATGCTTGTGGAAACCCACACCCGTGTACTCTGCTGGCTCCGGGCCGGCGAAAACAGCAGTTCCGATGCGATCACGCGCGTCGCAAAGGAGCACGGCGACGCGATTGCCGGCATCTGGGCGCCCACAACCGGTGATCTGTCGCGCGGCAGAAGCCTTGCCGTGGCCATCGGCAAGCCGCTGCTCACGGCCAGCCCCGATACGAACTCGCTGCGCCCGGGTGAGATCCAGACGCAACTGTTCGCGCCGGACGCATCCGCCATCGATGCCAAACGAAGGCTTCGTGCCGACCTCGCCGCCGCCCGTCGCCGAGGCGTGTTGTTCGACTCCGGTGACGTGTGGTTCCGCGTCGCGGGTCCCGCGATGGAACAGGGCTTCCTGCCCGACACCATCTCCACGAATCTGACGGTCCAGTCGGCGCAGTTGCCTCGTGGCGACATGATGACCACGCTCTCCAAGCTCATTAACCTGGGAATGACCGTGCCGGACGCGCTCGCGAGAGTGACCTCGCGCGCGGCCGCCGCCATCCGCCGTCCGGAACTGGGAACACTGCGGGAAGGCGGCCCAGCCGATCTCGCCCTGATCTCCCTCGAGACCGGACCTTGCGGATTCCTCGACGCCGGCCATACCCGGCTGACAGGAACCAAAACACTGCGATGCGCGCTGACGATGCGCGCGGGCGAGGTGGTCTGGGATCTCGATGGCCTCGTCTCGGCGGACTGGCAACACACCGGACCCTACACCAACTTCCGCTAGCCCAAAAAATCCGGCAAGAACTGTTGTGCCGGAGAGCGCGCTTGTGATATTGATGTTGCCCTGGAGGCGGCAACATGGGATTCTTCGGACCTTCGACCAATTCCCGGCTTCTGCGGACCGTGGCCTTCCTCGCCGCGGTTCTGCTTATCCCTGGCCTGTCCGGCTTGCTTGCGCAATCCGTGACTCAATCGATCCAAGGACTGGTCACCGACTCGAGCGGCGCCGCCGTCGAGGGCGCGCGTGTGATGATCCGGAACATCGGTACCGGTGTCGAACGCACGCAGCTATCGAATCAGGCGGGTCTTTACAGTTTCCAACTCGTCGAGGTCGGCAACTACCAGGTCCGCTGCGAACTGCCGGGCTTTCGCAGCGCCGTGGTCAACGGACTGCGTGTGGAAACCGCGGCGCAGGTCCGGCAGGACTTCGCTCTCGAAGTCGGCGCGCTGACCGAGACCGTTAACGTGTCCGCCGCGGCGGTAACCCTCAACACGGAAAACGCCACCGTCGGGAGCGTGGTCGAGAACAAGCGTATCGTCGAACTGCCGCTCAACGGGCGCAACATCGTCCAGCTAGCCGTGTTGACGCCGGGCGTGCAGTTCGGCAACCGCTCGGGAATGAACAACGGCGAGGGCGGATACATCCCCAATGGCGCCTTCTCGGTCAGCGCGAACGGCGTGCGCGAACTCCACCAGGTGGTCAGCATTGACGGCACCAACGCGGCCGACCCGCGCCGCGCCATCACGCCGTTCGTTCCCTCCATCGAGGCCGTCGAGGAGTTTAAGATCCAAACCAGCAGTTTCTCCGCCGAGTATGGTTTCGGCGGCGGCGCCGTGGTCAACATGACCATGAAGAGCGGCACGAATGCCCTGCATGGCACGCTATTCGAGTTCGTCCGCAACGACAAATTCGACGCCGAGAACTACTTTCTGAACTTTCAGAACCCGCCTGGCCGCCCGCGGGCAAGGAAGGACGCGCGGCGTCTGAACCAGTTCGGTTTCGTCCTGAGCGGTCCCATCGTTAAGAACAAGACGTTCTGGTCGGCCAACTGGGAAGCTCGCCGTGAGCTCACCACCGGTATCGGCGAGGCCAACTATCTCACTGACCGGATGCGCACTGGCGACTTCGGGGAGGTTCTCGCGCAAACGATTAACCCCGCGACGGGACGCCTGATCCGCCCGCCGGTCATCGTGTTCGACCCGTTCACGGGCGATCCGTTCCCCAACAACGTGATACCGCCGACTCGCCTTCATCCCGGAATCGTGAAAAGCATCCTGCCGATCGTTCCGCGGGCGCAGTTCCAAACCGCGGATCCCCTGGACATCAACTTCCGCCGGCCGCTGGCGAACCCGCTCACCGTGGATCAGATCTTCGGGCGCCTGGATCATCATTTCAGCGAGCGTGACCGGATCTTCGGCCGGCTGGCGTGGAACGAAAGCTCGCAGACCTCGCCGCGCACCAACCCCAATTTCGACCACACGACCGATACCCGGACCATCAACCTGGCCTCGCAGTGGGTTCACATGCTGCGGCCGAATATGATCAACGAATTCCGGTTCGGCTTCCAGTTCTTCGATTACGGGGTGGCGAGCCCCCGATCCGGCTCGACGGAGTTTTCCATGGACGCGCTCGGCATCGGTCAGTATCGCGTGTACAACGACGGCAACCGGCCGCTGACGCCGATTGAGCACGGCTATCCGAATCTCTCGCTGTTCAACATCGACGACCGGCGGGAATTCAACAACCCGGACCGTTATGAGTTCGGCAATCACCTGTCGTGGATGAAAGGCCGCCACAACGTGAAGTTCGGCTTCGAGCTGAACCGGATCAAAATGAACGATGCGGGCGCCAATCTGCCCACCGGGCGCGTGAACTGGAGCGCCAATGAGGCGGGACTCCCCTTCGCATCGTTCCTGCTCGGTGTTCCTTCCACCACGGAGACAGCCGAAGGCCTGCCCCTCACCATCCCCGTTTCCACGCGATGGGGCGCCTATATCAACGACGACTTCAAGATCCACCCGCGGCTGACCCTGAACTTCGGACTTCGTTTCGACTACAGCGGCAACCCCCGCGATTCCAAAGGCCTTTGGCGAACCCTGAACTTCCCCGGGGAAGGGCGGGGCGTGGAATTCCGGAATCCGGCCACCGGCCAACTCATTCCCACCATGGGGCCCGAGTTCGTCGACGAACGGGGCGCCGTCAAGCTCTGGGATCAGGATATTCGCTTCTTCATGCCGCGCCTTGGCATCGCCTTCCGGCCCACCGACAAGTGGGTGATCCGTACCGGCGCCGGATGGTTTTCGAACCTCCTGCATTGGAACGCGTTCACCATCCTCAATCTGAATCCGCCGAAGTCCGGCAGCCTGTTGTTCCAGCAAGTAACCGATCCCGTGCGAACCGTTCCGGTGCAGGGCGCCGATAACGTCAACTACAACGTTCCCCTCCGCCGCATCCGGCCAGGATCCACTCCGCTCACTCTGAACGATCCATTCCTCTCTTCAGGCGGTGGCCAGGCGGTATCGCGGCCGGTATCCGTAATTCACATCCGCCCGGACCTCAACGACGGCGACATCTGGAAGTGGAGCTTCGATATTCAGCGTGA
>JAEUQD010000744.1 GCA_016789925.1 Bryobacterales bacterium
GCAACAAACCCGAGAATCTCCACTGGGGCGGCGCGTTGAGCTGCGCAGGGCCGATTCGGCTAAACGGGCGACAATAGCGTCAGTGACAACAGGACCGAACCAAGGGATTGCATACTCAGTTCACCGAATCGTAATTCTCCAACACGATGATGTCGTGTGACTCATAGTCCATGCGGTCGTAGAGAACTGTCGAAGTCTTCTCGAAAAATGAAAATCGGCGGATGGCGGGATGAGGCAATCGAGCGACTGGCTGGATCGTTCCGGTAGCCGCGTTCCAATGCGAGAGCGCAGTGGTTCCACTGTCCGGCTGGGCGGGCGGAACAAAAAGTAACCCGTCTCGCACAGGGACCCATGCCACATTCTGTCCTAGCGACAGTCCTAGCGACAACACTTTGCGCTCAGTCCCACCGTTGACGCCGGTTGACCACACTCCAACGCCGGAGAAGTAGTAGAGAACGCCATTTGATTCCAGCGCGCGGTAGCCGCCGAACTGTGTTACCTGCTTGGGCGTTCCACCCGCAGCGGCGACTTTCCAAATCTGCCAAGAGCCTGTGGCTTGGGACGAAAAATAGATCCACTTGCCATCGGCGGACCAGGAGGGCTCGGTCGCCTGGTGGTTCGGACCCGTAATGCGGCGGAGGCCAGTACCGTCCGAGCGAATGGTGTAAATGCCGCGCTCATCAGCGCCGTTCTTCGTATCGAAAAACGCAAAGGCGATGTCATCGCTCACCGGAGAAAATTGGGGATATTGGACAATCCCCGAATCGAACTGAGTGATGGGGTGTGGATAGGTTCCATCGGCCGGACCTACCCACACTTGGTGGGATCCGGACCATACCCACACCTGGTGGGATCCGGACCGGTCAGACGCGAAGACCAGGCGCGTCCCGTCTGCCGACAGCATGGGGCCCCAATCCCCTCGCGGCGATGGGCTCAGTTGCCGGGCGGCAACAACCGGCTGCCCGGAGATGTTGGCCAACGAGGCCACCCACATGTTCTCGTCCTCGGTGGAGGCGACAAGGGCGATGCGCTTTAGGCTTGCCGGGCCGCGAAGAGGGATCGACGGATAGCGGCCGGAGCCCACAATCCCGTCGAGTCGCTTGGCGCCGGCCTCGATCCGGCGAGTATCCAGGCGCAATACCTTGAAGTCGTTGTAATGCCCGGCTGAGAAAATAACCGTCGAATTGTCCCCGGACCAAGCAATGCCACGAATGGATTGATTCAGCCAGGTCACACGCCGGAACGGCTCGGCCAGGGTCCGGTCCGGCCGGACGTCAGCCAGATAAATATCACAGCAGTTTAAAGTGGACGTACAGCGCCCAACGGCGGCGCGGGCCCCATCGGGCGAGAATGCAATATTCCAGTCCATCCATCCGGCAGGCGGCCGCGTCAGCGGTTTCGACTGAAGGCTTTCCGGATCGATCAATAGAAACGCGGGCGGATCGAGATTGGATTCCCGGTGCAGTGCCGCAAGGTGATTCCCATCGGGGAACCAAGCCAAACCGGGAAAACTGTCATTCCTTAGTTTTCGCTCCGGGCCTCCTGCTACTGGGACAAGATAGACGGCGCCTCCTCCGTAGCGCCAGTTACGAAAGAAGGCGATCGATTTCCCATCGGGTGACCACACCGGGTGGGAGTCACGCGCTGGATCACTGGTGAGCCGGAGCACGCTACCGGAATCGACGCCTTTGATGAAGATGTCGAGATTTCCCGCTTCCGCCATATCTGAGGAGAAGGCGATCTGGGAGCCATCAGGAGAAAAGCTGGGATTGTTTGCGGCTCGCGGACCACTTGTAACCGGGATCGACCGAAACTGCGCGGATGGTTTATCACGGTTAATCCAAAAGGATAGCGACAACATACCAATAGATAGGAAACCCGTCGCGATCCACCGGCGAAATCGTGAAACGGAGGCCATCCACGGCCGAATGCCACTCACTGAGGCAGGAGGGTTGGTCAGGTCGCACGGTGTTTCATCGGATTGGCGTACTTGCCACTCCGCCGAGTATCCGCCCTTCGGTATGGAAATAAGGACTGGGTTTGCAGACCCTTCCGTCTCGTAGTACAAGCGCAGCTTCGACCTGAGCTTCGACACCTCAGAGCGGATCGTAGAATCCACCTTTGGATCGAATGACTCAGGTTTGTCAAAGACGCTCAAGCCGACCGTGTACTCCTTGAGCGACGCGGCCCGGCCGTCGGCGGTTTCAATCACCAAGAACTGAAGCAACCGGCGCAAACGGTCCGAACTTCGAAACAGGGAGCTGGAGTTAATGCGGGATAGTTCCTGCAGAAGAGCATCCCTATCTCCGCCCAGAGCCATGAAGGAGTTGTAACACGTTGTGCAGCCGTTGTACAGCCCCTTCTCCCTTGTGGCAAACCGGTTTTTTCGCACATTCTGCAATCACGATGTTGCGGATAGCGCTTATCTTTGCCGCCCTGGCGTTTTCCCAGACGCCCGAGGATCTTTACTGGGCTGGCGCAACGAGCTTCGAACAGAGCCGATTCGGCGAGGCCGAAGACCAGTTGCGTCAAGCGCTGGCCTTAGCAGAGCGGACTCAACATCCCTCGATTCCGCGGATTCAACTCATACTGGCCAGGACGTTGCTTGTCCAGGAGAAGTTCCCGGAGGCTGAGAGCCTGCTGCAACTCGCTCTGCAAGGAATGAATCGTTCAGCGGCATTCTCCCCGCGCGACACGGCTGGAGTGCTTCACGCGCTGGCAGTCTTGTATCGCGCAGTCGGCAGGACAGACGAAGCGGAAATGACTGCCGAGCGTGGACTCAGGACAATTCGTTCCGCTCCTGGACCCAGCGAACCGGAAGCCGCCGGTCTCCGCTCGTTACTTGGAATGCTAATGCTCGAAAAGGGAGATCTATCGAAGGCTGACCGCTACCTTCGACAAGCGCTCACAATTCTTGAGCCCACAAAGTCGATTGAACTTCCCATTATTTGGTACAACGTGGGACAAGTCCGGTACTTGCAGAACAAGCTGGACGAATCCGAGGTGTACTTCCGCCGGACCCTTGCGTCTCAGGACCCTGAGCATCCACTCGTCGCGCTTACGCTGGAGAACCTTGCACAAATCAAGCTCAGGCGTGGGTCCCCGGCCGAAGCGTTAGCCTTAAGCAGCGAAGCACTGGCTCTAGCGCAAAAGACGCTCCCACCGGGAAACCGTTCGTTCGTCTCCATGCTATTCAATCACGCGAAGATCTTGCGAGCGCTTGGCAGGAAGCAGGAAGCCGGTGCGGTGGAAGCGCGCGCAAAGGAGGCCGCCCGGAGTCTGACCCCGGACCCCAGGCTACGACATCGGATCGACGTGCGAACGTTCACGAAGTGACTCGAGTCCCTGGCCCCGCTCGGGGCCATTGCGGGAATTGGAACACGTTGCGCAACCGTTGTACAACCCCTAACACCTTGTGGCAAACCGGTTTTTTCGGCCATTCTGCGACTGATATGTTCCGGCTAGCGCTTGTTTTTGTCGCCTTGGCATTTTCCCAGACGCCCGAGGATCTCTACGGGGCTGGCGCTTTGAGCTATGCACAGGGCCGTTACGGCCAAGCCGAACACGAGTGGCGTCAAGCTCTAGCCATCGCGGGAGCGACACAAACATCTTCTGTTCCGCGCATTCAGATCCTGGTGGCCAAGGCGTTGCTACCGCAGGGCAAATTCCTTGAGGCTGAGCGGTTGCTCAAACTCGCCCTGGAAGGGATGAATGGATCGGCGTCCGACGAGCGCGGCAAGGCCAGAGCGCTCCATGCCTTGGCTACCCTGTATTCGGCTGTCGGCAGACAGCGCGAAGCGGAAATCACGGCCGAGCGGGCGCTCGAAGCCTTCCATTCGACCGCCGGACCCAGCGATCCGGAGACAGCCATGGTCCTCATGCTGTTGGGAATGCTGAAGGAAAACAAGGGCGATCTTTCCGCGGCTGACCGGCACTTTCTGCAAGCACTTACAATCCTCGAGCCCACACAGTCGAGTGAACTTCCTGGTGTTTGGTACAACTTAGGCCACCTTCGATACTCGCAGAAGAAACTGGACGAAGCCGAGCATTACTTCCGCCGGACGATTGCGTCCGAGCGCCCTGAGCATCCAATCGTCGCGCTCGCGCTGGAGAACCTTGCACTGGTCAAACTCAAGCGTGGGTTCCCGGCGGAAGCGTTAGCCCTAAACAGCGAAGCAATGGCTCTGGCGCAAAAGGCGCTCCCACCGGGCAACCCTTCGTACATTTCCATGCGGTTCAATCACGCGAAGATCCTGCGCGCGCTTGGCAGGAAGCAGGAAGCTCGCGAATTGGAAGCGAGCACGAAGGAGGCCGCTCGGAATACGTCCGTGGATCCCAGGCTGCGCGACCGGATCGACGTGCGAACGCTCACAAGGTGATGTACGCCACCGTGACAAGAAAGGTATCGACATGAGGAAGCCGGTAGCATCCCTATCGCTCTTTCTCGGCTCCGCCATCCTGTTCTGCGCCGAGACGCCGCAGTCCAGGCTGAACCGAGCGAACGACTGGATGCGCAGCGGTAGCTACGAACCGGCTCAGGCGGAACTGAAAGCTCTTCTTCACGAAGTTGAACAAAGCGGAGCGCCGAAACTCACCTTCGGCATTCTGAACAGCCTCGCTGCGATCGACATCGAGATGGGACGATATGAGAGCGCCGAGCGGCTCTACCTCCGCTCGGTACCGGCTTGGGAAGCCTTGCCCCCGCCGCAACGCGCCTCGGAGACCGAGCCGCACCTGAATCTGCTGGCGCTTTACGTACAGGCTGGGTGGCTGAAAAAGGCAGAAGATATAGCCACCCGAGTCACGACCGCGGACTCTGGCCCCCGGCAGATCCGCGTACTCGATGGACTCGGCAATCTGCGCTGCGCGCAGAAGCGCTTCCGCGAAGCCGAAGGCTACTATCGCCAGGCGCTCGCGCTCGCCGGCGCTCCTTTAGAACAGGAGGTCGCCGGAGCTCTCTGGAATAGCCTCGGCGTGGCTCTTGCCTCGCAGCGTAAATGGAACGACGCCATCGACGCGTTCCAACAGGCGCTGACACATCACGAGCGCACGTGGGGCGGAGAGCATCCCGTGCTGATCGCCATCCTCACGAACCTCGGCGGAATCTGCCTCGAGCAGAAGCGATCGCAGGAGGCTGTCGCCTCGCTTGTCCGCGCGAGACACCTCGCCGAGTCGAACTTCGGGTCGTCGTATCCCGGTCTCTACCAGATTCTCGTTCTCCTGGCCAGGAGTTACGATCGCACCAAACAGACTGGGCAGGCCAAAGCAACCCGTCGCGAGGCCGAACTCTTGCGCCGGTCGGC
>JAEUQD010000756.1 GCA_016789925.1 Bryobacterales bacterium
GTCGACGATGCCGCGCCCTGGTATCCGACGGCGGCGAATCCGGGTCCGTCGGACCGGTTACGGCAAAGCCGGCGCGCCTTCGTCGAGCACAACTTCGCCCGTTCGGCGCGCAGCGTGAACACACTGACAGTGGACGCGCAAACCGATCAGTTTCAAGACACAGTGGCGCCGGACGAAAATGGGCGGCCGTTTCCGCACTATCAGTTTTCGCCCTACCTCTCGATGGGCCGTTCCTACCCGGAGTCGAAAAACGCGCGCAATTACTGGATTCTGACCGACGGTTATTCGACGCGCTGGAAAGAGCACCGGCTGCGGTTTGTCGGGCAGTTCATGCGCGAGCAGGTACACGCCTACTGGCCGCAATACCCGGAAGGGGATTACTCGTTCGGGGCGGGCTATACGAGCCTGCCGGGGATTGTGAACACCGGGCACGCCTTTGCCAGCTTCCTGTTGGGCGCCTCGCAACTGGCGCAGAAAACGGAGGTGGTGTCACGGTCGTACTTCAGCCGGAAGCGGTTTTACATGGCCGTCAGCGAGCAGTGGGAAATCCGGAAAGGGTTGAATTTCAGCGTCAGCTTGAATGTGGATATGAGCACGCCGCGCGTGGAGAAATACAACCGGCAATCCACCGTATCGTTTGACCTGATCAATCCGGCCAACGGGCGTCCGGGTGCTCTCGCGGTGGCCGGAGAGGGAGGATTCGGACGCGCGTTCCGCCCGATCACGCGGATGCCGGATGCCAGCGCGAGCCTGTCGTGGAATGTGCGGGGCAGCACGCGGAATGTCGTTCGCATGGGCTATAGCCGGTCGTATTCCGGAACCCCCATCTATCTCGGACAGTGGGCAACCCAAGGATTCAACGGCAATCCGACCTGGGTGTCGCTGAATCCGCAATTGACGCCGGCCACCATTCTCGACCAGGGCTTGCCGGCCACCGGAAGAACCTTTCCGAACCTGCGCCTCGATGCCGTGAACAACACCATCGCCGACCTCGTCGAGACCACCGGACGGCAGCCCACCTATCAATCGGCTTCGATGACGCTGGAAAAGGAAATGTCCGGGCAGATCATCCTGACGATCTCAGCGTCCCACTCCGGCGGCCGCAACCTGCTGTTGAGCAACTCGGGATCCAACCCCAACGCCATCCCTTTATGGACGTTGGAGTACCGGGATCAATTGAACAACGAGTTGTTCAAACGCAATCTTCGGCCCTATCCGCAATATCAGCGGTTTGACGTCTACAGCGCCTGGCCGGAGGGTAAGTACCAGCGGAATTCGCTGAACTTCAGGTTGGAAAAGCGGACGTCGGGCGGCTTGTCCCTTTCGGCGTCTTACGACTTCTCGAAGCAGATGGATAATTACTCCGGCCCCTACGGAGTTCAGGATTTCTACAACCGGAAGAACGAGTGGTCGCTCACCACCAGCAATAACCCGCACCGCATTTCCCTCACTTACATGTATGAGTTGCCGATCGGCCCCAATAAGTTGTTTCTGGCCGTGACCGACTGGCGGCGATACCTTGTGGACGGCTGGAGTTTGAGCGGCGTGACGACGGTGAACAGCGGTGAGCCCTTGGCCCTGCGGCCGCAGTTCAACAATACCGGTGGAGTAGTGGACTCCTTGACGGTGAATTACGTTCCTGGCGTCGACCCGCGCGTCGCCAACCGCAGCCCAGAACTATGGTTCAATCCGGCGGCCTTCTCCCATCCGGACGACTTCACGATCGGGACCGCTTCGCGGACCCATCCGTTCCTGAAAGGACCGGGGAACCAGAATCACGATTTGTCCGTGACCAAGCGCTTTCCGATTTCTTCAGAACGGTCGTTTGAGTTCAGCATGGTCGGCCTGAATTTCATCAACCACGCCAACTGGGCCGATCCGGACACGATCATCGGGCCGGCGAGCGCCCCGAACGTCAATGCCGGGCGGATTATCGAATCGCGCGGCAGCCGCGTGATCCAATTGGGCTTGAGATTCAGTTTCTGAACGAGATGTTGAAATCGCTTCCCATGACACGGCGGGCGTGGCTCCTGGCGGCCCCGTCGGCTGTGTGGGCGGCGGAGCCCAAAGGCGCGAAGCCGAAGGGCGTACAGCCCGATCAATTGCGGGTCCCTTACTGGATGACCGGCGAAGGCCAGGTCGAGGCGAAGCTGAACGGCGCCGCGGCGAAGGTTCTGGGCCAGATGGGGCCGGAAGCCGATATGCTGATTCTCCTCGTGCTCGACCTCGCGGGCGACCTCGGCGCCGTGCAACCCGCCCGCGAAGCGCTTGTGGCCAACCTCCAGAAGCTGACGCCGAATGTTTGGGTCGCGCTGCTCCGCGCGCAGGACGGTTTGCGGGCCTTGGTTGACCCCGGGCCCGACCGTCAGCCCGCCGTAACCGCCATCCAGGAACTGGGCATCAGCGGGCGCGCCGGACTCCTTGATACCGTCGAGACCGCGGCGGAACTCGCAGACCATCTCCTCGATCGCGGCAACGTTCGCGTCGCCGTCCTCTATGTCACCGATTCCAGCATCTACAACTACCGTGAGGACTACACCAATCCGGTCGTCAATTCCAGTGACGGCCGCGACATGAGCCGGCGTTTTCCCGAAGGATTGGTCAAGGAAAAGACCCGTCAATTGGAGGCCCGGTTGGGGGCTCGCGAGGCGCCCGTCTTCATCGTGCACCTCGACTACAAGAGCGACCGGTTGAACGAAGCCTATCAAACAGGGCTCATTTCGCTCGCCAACACCACCGGAGCCACCGCCGTCTTTTGCCGGTCGATCGCCGAAATCCCATCGGCCATCGACGGTGTGTTTTCGTCCATCACATCGCTTCGCTTTGTAACTATAGAATTGAAGGCGACGAAAGCGAAGCAGGTGGATGTACTCTTGAGCGCGAACGGACCGCTTCGGCACCGCACGCGGTATCTGTTGAAAGGACGGTAATCATGAAACGCTGGGCATTGCCGGTGGCCGCCATTGTCGTAATGATGGTCAGCCTTGTCGGAGCGATCGTCGCCCGGCGCGAGGTCCATTCGCGGCGGCTGGAGGCGGAGCAGCTTCGCGCCGAACTCCAGCAATGGAAGGCCAAAGCCGAGGCGTCCGCCAAGGAACTGGAAGCTCTGCGGGCCGCCCAGGGTCTGGAGCCCGCCGAGCAGGCCGAACATGCCGCCGCGCCGCCCAAGACCGCCGACGACCTCGCCGTCCGGCGCGAACTCGTGAGACTGCTCGCCGAGAAAGACGAAAAGCTCAGCGCGGCCTCCAAGGATCTCGAGCAGTTGCGCTCCCAGGCCGAGGAGTTCGAACAGAAAGTGCGGACACTGACCGAAGAAACGCAAAAACTGACGGCCTCCGAGCGCGAAGCCAGAGACCAGTTGGACACCGCCCGGCGGCTGACGGAAGCCTTACAAACCGAAATGAAGGGGAAGAACGCCCAGGCGATGCGGGTTGAGCTTGCCAATCAGCAATTGCGGCAAAAGGAAGACGAATCGCGCCAGCGGATTTCGAAATTGTTGAAGCTGGCCGAAGAGGCCGACGACTTATACCGTCGCCGCGAAATGTACCTGTCGAATATCTTGCGGCGCTACCGCGAGGTCACCGACTTGTACCGGATGCTCAACCAGCAGTTCGCCAATCCCCGCGATGGCGCAGCGCCGGCCAACAACGACCTGTCGCGCGTTCAGAACGCCATCTACCAGGCCGAAGACGACATGCGCCAGTTGCAGGGTTTGAATTCCCAGGCGGCGCGCCTTCAGAAGGAGATGTCGGCCGCCAGGAAGTAACGATCCTGTCTATGGAACAAACAGCCGGCACGTCCGCGACCCCACCGCATCGAAAATCCGCAGCTTTGTGAACAACAGCTTCGCGAATACCACGTGCCCGTACTGGTTTGGATGAATGCTGCCGTCGCTCAGCAGATAGTGCATGTGGTAGACATCCTTCCGGGTCTCCGTCCAGTGCTGGTAGTGATCCACCAGCGGCACGGCCCGCGCCGTCGCGAACTCCCTTAGAATCTCCACGTACGCCGGCAAGTCCCGCCGCGAATCCTTGCTCGCATCCGCCATCACAATTGGATTCGGCGTGTGCAACAGCAGAATCCCGTTCCGCTCCTTCACCTCCCCCGCAAACCGCTCCAGGTTCGTCCGGTACGTCTCCCTCCCCGCCTCCCCTCCCACGCAATCGTTCATGCCCATCATCAGCGACACAATGTCCGGACGAAACCGGTGCACCCTCCACTCCGCGTCACCCACCAGCCGCGGCATCCGGTCGCCGCTGATTCCCGTGTTGATCACGATGTCGCGCACGCGCCGTAACTCCCACCGCACCCGCTCCGCGAAATGTTCCGGATAACT
>JAEUQD010000872.1 GCA_016789925.1 Bryobacterales bacterium
TCAAATTCCCCATCCCCAAACGGAAGCGCTCGCATGTCCGCCCGCTGAATCGTCGCCCGGTCCGCCACGCCCGCCGCCTGAAAGTTGGCTCGCAGCCTTTCCTCCGGACTCATCCCCCCGCCAAAATGCTGCTCATACGACGCGCCAAACTGGTCCGACGCCACCAGAGTGACCTTCGGCCGCGCCTCCAGCACCATAATCGCCGACCGGCCCGTCCCCGCCCCTATATCCAACACCCGGCCCGTGCCCGAGCGGAGAAAGTTCTCCGTCGGCATCACCCCACGTCCATTGAAATCCAACACAAACCGGGTAACCGCAAACGCCGCCACCGCCCACAACGCGAGCGCCCCAAACAACACCACCCACCAGGTCCGCCGCCGCACCGCCACCGCCAGTCCAACGGCCACTACGGCGAGGATCAAATGGCCATAACTCAGCCACCACGGATAAGCGAAGTCCAGTTCGTTCGTCATGGGATCGCCTTAGCGTACACCCAAAACCATCGCCCCGCCGTGAGCACAATGCTGAGACCGGGAAGTACCGGCTCAGCAACTGACCTGAGGAGGCCCCTGATGAAATATGCACCCTGTCCCCAGACGGCCCCCGGAAGGGCCAGGAGGGCCCGGACTTACCAAGGCTTCAGCTCAGATTTCGGATTCCCCCAAATTCCCCGACCGCCGCCGCTTCCAGCACAGGCCCCATGAAGTCGTCGACTTGTTCGGCCTTCAGCGGCACGGGCATGTTTTCGAGCTTCATTCTCAGTTGCGGGTTCTTGGCCGCGGTCAGAGCCCGGTCCACGTGCCCGCGGGAGAAGCCTTGCACCTCACCCAGTGTCACCGGGTTCCCCGCCTGCTGTTCCAATCTCATGATTGCCGTACCCACTTGCTCGGCCAGATGGCGCCCGGCCGGCCGCGACTCCACCGGCGGCGCCAGCCCCACGGCGCTCGCAATGTCTGCTACGCGTTCCAACTGCTGCTGGACTGCCGGCGAGTAGAAAACCGTGTAGTACGGGTTCATCAATGCGCACGCCCGGCCGTGCGACAGGATGTCCACCAACGAAAAACTGGTGAGGTGTGCACCGTTTGTCCCACCCAGCATAATCGCGTATCCGCCCAGATCGGTAGCCAGGCTCAAGGCCTCACGGCCCTCGCGATGATCGGGTTCGCGTGTCACACGGGGCAGGTATCGGCAGACCAGTTCGATCCCCGTGAGCCCCACCTCCTCCACCCGCCCAAAGTTCGCCTTTCCCGTCGCTCCGTAATATACCTCCAGGCAATGCGAGAGCCCATCCAGCGCGCCATCCGCTGTCAGCGAAAGAGGCGATGTCAAAGTCACTTCGTGATCGAACAGTGCCCGGTCCGGTACGATTGCCTCGTCCACGATCAGCTTCTTCTGACCCGTGGCGACGTTCGTGATATTCGAGTACTTGGTCAGGTGCGCCGCTGAAGATGACGCCGTCTGGATCGCCAGGTGGGGAGTCAACCGTTTTCCCGCCGAAGCAAGTTTGGACGTTACCAGCCCCATCCCAAAGTACTCTTCGATGTCGCCGCCGAGCGTCCGCAGCACTTCCGCCGCCTTCACGCAGTCAATCGTGCTGCCCCCGCCGAAGCTCACCAGGACGTCGGGGCTGTGCTCGCGGAGCAACTCGGTGATTCGGGCCAGATCCTCCAGCGGCGCGTTCGGAGCGGCTCCGTCCACTACCGCTACCACCTCCACCCCGGCCGCATGGAGCGAATCCAGGATCGTCTCCATCGCCGCGTCTGATCCCGGAAACCCGTCGCGCACCACCAACGCGCGGCGACCGAGTTCAACGGCCATCCGTCCGGTCTCGCCGAGCACCCCAAAGCCGAACCGGTATCGCGGACCTTTGAAGTCCGCGATCAGCTTCCTCGCCCGCTCAAAATATGTCACTCGCCGCTCCTTTCCTTATGTCGTGCAGAATAGCATCCGCGAACGCTTGACGTGGAAGATCCTCTTCTGCGACCCGCGACAACCGCACCGGGTTCCGGAGCGTCCTCGAAACTTTTTTCACTTCTGTTGTCTTCATGGTTGCCGTTTGGTAACGCTTCGCTTGTCCCCCCGGCAAAGCCGGGGAGCTTCGTTTTGTGAGCCGCTCAAAGCGGCTCGAGTCGCTGGTCCTCCTTCTCTTGGTTTCGAATGTACTCTCGAATCACGGCCTCGTCGCGGCCTACCGTTGATACGAAATATCCTCTCGCCCGGAAATGTTGCCCGGTAGGCTAGGGTTCACCCCACGTGCCTCTACACGCATATACTATCCATAGCCCCCGACATCTCATGGCCTCCCGCTACTGGTCGTTGCTGTTGCTGCTCGCCCCCCAGGCATCTCCCGCCCCCGCGCCTCCCGCCGCCACCCTCAAGAAGTACTGTGTCGCCTGCCACAGCCCCCAGTCGAAACCTGCCAACTTTGTCATTGACCCGTCACAGCTCGACTCCGCCGCCAGCCATCCTGAGATCTGGGAGAAAGTAGTCCGCAAACTTCGCGCCCGCTACATGCCCCCCGCGGGTGTGCCCCGTCCGGACGAGCCAACCTACCAGGCCCTTATCGCCAAACTCGAATCCACGCTCGATGCCGCGCCCCCCAACCCTGGCCGCACCGATACCTTCCGCCGCCTCAACCGCACCGAGTACCGTAACGCCGTCCGCGACCTCCTGGACCTCGATATCGACGTCTCCTCCCTCCTGCCCGCCGACGAGTCCAGCCATGGCTTCGACAACATCACCGTCACCAGCCTCTCGCCCACCCTCCTCGAACGCTACCTCAACGCCGCCCGCAAGATCAGCCGCCTCGCCATC
>JAEUQD010000875.1 GCA_016789925.1 Bryobacterales bacterium
GAGGATGTTGGCGGCGTCGAGGGAGCCTTCGGCCGAGCCGGCGCCGACGAGAGTGTGCAGCTCATCGATGAAGATGATGGCGTTCTGATTTTCCATCAGCTCTTTCATGATGGTCTTGAGGCGCTCTTCGAACTGGCCGCGATACTTGGTGCCGGCGACGATGAGCGAGAGGTCGAGGGCGAGGATGCGCTTGTCGGCAAGGAAACTGGGCACGTCGCCGTCGGCGATGCGCTGCGCCAGTCCTTCGACGATGGCGGTTTTGCCGACGCCGGGCTCACCGATCAACACGGGGTTGTTCTTGGTGCGGCGGCAGAGAATCTGGATGACGCGTTCGACCTCGTTGTCGCGGCCGATGAGCGGATCGAGCACGCCGTCGATGGCGGTCTGTGTGAGGTCGCGGGAGAACTCGGCCAGCAAGGACGATTCCTTGGGCCGGTTGGAGGACATCTTCTCGGAACTGGAACGGGCGATTTCCTCGCGCACCTGGGAGAGGCGGAGACCGCGTTCGTGCAGGATCTCGGCGGCAAAGCACTTCTCTTCGCGGAGCAGGCCCAGGAGCAGATGCTCGGTTCCGATGTGCTTGTGGTTGAGACGCTCGGCCTCCTCGGCGGCGTAGGCGAGCACGCGCTTGCACTCATGCGACAACGGCAGATCCACGCTGGTGGAGACCTTTTCGCGCATGGTGGTGTGGGCTTCGATTTGTTTGCGGATGGATTCGAGCGCCGCCTGAGAACGCAGGAAGCGGTTGGCAAGCGCCTTGTCCTCGCGAAGCAGGCCGAGGAGCAAATGCTCGGTTTCGATATAGGGGCTTCCAAACTGACTCGCTTCGTAGCGAGCGAAGAAGATCACCCTCCGGGCCTTTTCTGTGTAGCGTTCAAACATAGGTCCTACCGTGTCCCTCTGTGGGCTTGGACGTTCAACGTCCGAAGCCGCCTCAAAACCCAGGGCGGTCATTCCTGGTAAGGAACGAAAACTCCCTCCCTTAATTGTAAGATGCGATCAAAGCGCCTTGCGAATGCCAGATTGTGCGTCACAACAACGGTTGTGAACTGGTGCTGGCGCTGGAGTTGTTCGAGTAGTTCGGCGACGGTCTGCCCGGTGCGGTGGTCAAGATTGCCGGTGGGCTCGTCGGCGAGCAGCGCCCGGGGATTGGTAACGAGGGCGCGGGCCAGGGCGACGCGCTGCTGTTCGCCGCCGGAGAGCGCGCCGGGGCGGTGGTGAGCGCGCGGGGCGAGGCCGACTTCCGACAACCGTTGTTGAGCGGCGGCCTCGGCTTCGGCGCGCGGCAGGCCGCGGGCACGCAGGGGCATACCGACGTTTTCGAGCGCGGTGAACTCGGGCAGCAGGCTGTTCATCTGCCAGACGAAGCCGAGGCTGCGGTTGCGGAACTCGGCAAGCGACGGCTCGTCGAGCGAGAAGATGTTCTCTTCGTCGTAGAAGACAGAGCCCTCGGTGGGACGGTCCAGACCGCCGAGCAGATAGAGAAAAGTCGACTTGCCGGCGCCGCTCTCGCCGACCACAGCCACGCGCTCGCCCGGCCGGATATCGACATGAAGATTCTGGAAGACCGTGAGGCCCGAAGTGCCGGAGCGATACGTCATGGTGATGCCCTCGGCGCGGATGCGAACACCGGGCATCGTCATTTGAGATACAATTTCGGACAAATCATGGCAACGCTTACCGCTCCCATTCCTACCACAACCGCGCCGCCGCGCGAACAGCGGGCCGGCGGACGCCTGCTTTCTTTAGATGCGTTTCGCGGCCTAACGATGCTTCTGCTCATCTCGCATGGGTTTGGAATCAGCGAAGCGCTCAAGGGCAAACCCGAAATGGCCTGGCTGGCATTCCAGTTCGACCACGTGGCCTGGGCGGGTTGCACGCTGTGGGACCTGATTCAGCCGGCGTTCACTTTCATTGTCGGTGTGGCCATGCCGTTCGCCTTTGCACGGCGCATGGAGATGGGCGCCACGCGGACGGAGTTGATGAAACACGTGGCGTGGCGGGCGCTGGTGCTGATCATCCTGTCGAATGTGTTGTCGAACTGGGGGACCACGCGGGGACTGCGGGTGCAGTTTATCAATGTCCTGTGCCAGATCGCTTTTTCCTACGTGCTGTGCGCCCTGATCTGGCAGTTGCGGTTCCGCTGGCAGGTGGTGGCCGCGGGGGCGATGATGGTCTTCCATCATCTGCTGTTTGTTCTGTTCCCAGGACCGGACGGTCCGTTCAGCCAGACGGGCAACATCGGGCAGGTGGTGGACCAGGCCGTGCTCGGCTATAACTACTCGGGCTTTTACACGACCATCAACTTTCTTGGCAATGCCATCACGGTCCTGTTTGGTGTGTGGGCCGGAATGCTGATGCAGAGCGAGCGGACCCACCGTGAGCGAATGCGGGTCATGGCGGTGTGCGCGGCCGGGGCGTTTGCGCTGGGTCTGGCGCTGGCGCCGTTCATTCCGATGGTGAAGCGGTTGTGGTTGGGGTCGTTCACCTTCTACAGCACGGCTTGGGTGCTGGTGGGATTGATGGCCTGTTACTGGGCCGTCGAGATGCAGGGCTGGCGGAAGTGGGCGTGGCCGGCGATGGTGGTGGGGATGAACTGCATCTTCATTTACTCGTTCTCGCAGGTGCTGCGCGGCTGGCTGTCGCGAGGCATGGCGGCGTTCACCGGCAATTTCGAGTGGATGGGGAGCTACGGGGCCATCCCGCACAACCTGCTGGTGATGTGCGTGATGTGGTACTTCTGCTACTGGCTGTACCAGAAGCGCATCTTCTTTAAGATTTAGCGGTTGCTTCGGGCGGCGGGCGAAAGGTCTTCCTTGAAAGGCCTTGCGCCCGCCGCCGAATCGCAGACCTAGAAGGTATACTTCAAAGCGAACTGAATCCTCCGTGGCTCATCGGCCTCGGTGATCGTGCCCGTTGCCTGCGCACGCAGATTCGAGTTCGGCTGCCCGAAGGCCGGCGTGTTGGTCACGTTGAACGACTCGAACCGGAACTGCACCGCATGGCGCTCCCACGGTAGCGCGAATCGTTTGCTGACGGTCAGATCGAGGTTGCGCGCCCCGGGTCCGTAGAGCACGTTTCGCCCCGTATTGCCGAACACGCCGGGAGGAGACGCGACGAACGCCGTCTCATCGAACCAGCGGTCGATGGTCGGATTGTCGAGCGTGCCCGAGGCAATGCGATTGCCCCGGTTCTGCGTGCCCGAGTTCTGCGGATCGCCGGGATAGGATACATCGAAGGGCGTCCCCGTCCGCAGCGACAGAATCCCGCCAACCTGCCATCCGCCGAGCAAGCGTTGCCCGCGTCCCCAGGGCAGTTCATAGGTGAAACTGCCCACGAAGTTGTGACGCCGGTCCAATGACGAGTTGCCGCGTTCGTTCCTTAGGTCGTACTGGTTCGCGCGGCCCGACACGCCCTCGTCCAGCGATTGCTCCGACTGGTCGATATTGTGCGACCAGGTGTATGCCGCAAGGAAGGTCAGCCCCTTCGCGAACCGCTTCTCCACCTTGACGGCCAGAGCGTTGTAGGAGGAGTTCGACCCCGGGTCGCGCAACGTTACGGAATTGAAGAACGGCCGCACGCGCCGCTGGACCTCGGGAATGGATGGATGCGGACCGCCGTTGTTGATGTTG
>JAEUQD010000937.1 GCA_016789925.1 Bryobacterales bacterium
GGGGCGCGCATCATTGTGGATTTATTGGAGAAGGAACGGTCGAATGCGATCTATTAAGTTTTTGCTGTTCACGTGGGCGGCCGCGGCAGCGGCGGTGGCACAGGACAACCGGCGTCCGCCCATCGATGTACAGGACTACCAAATTGAGGCGGAGATCAATCCCCGGACCCAGACTCTCACGGCTACCGCCGCGGTTCGCTTCCTCCCGGCTGAAGAAAACACCACCTACGCCGTTTTCGAACTCAACAACGCCCTCCGTGTCTCCAAAGTCGTTGATGGCGGCGGCCGCGACCTCTCTCCTTCCCGCAACCAGCAGGACTACTCCGTCCGCGTCAACTTCCCCGAACCCCTCCCCAAGGGCCAGCCCGTCACCGTCGTCTTCCGTTACGACGGCCGCCTCACCGGCAACGAAGAGTCGCCTGTCTATGGCGTCAAGTTCGCCTCCATCCAAGCCGACTACGCCTACCTTCTCTATCCCTCCCGTTGGTTCCCCGTCAATGGTTACACCGCCGACCGCTTCGCGTCCACCCTTAAGATCAGCGTGCCCGACGGCTTCCGCGTGATCGCCAGCGGTCTCGAAACCAAGGGCCGTAGCGGCTCCAACACCGTCTTCGAATTCGAACATGCCCGCCACTCTTTCCCCGGCAGCCTGGCCGTCGTCAAAGGCGAGCCCGTGCGCAGTTCCTCCGAAGGCGTCACCACGCTGCTCTATTTCCGCGGCGACTCCGCCCAGAATGCCGGAGCCTACGGCGAGGAAATCGGCAAGGTGATGACATTCCTCACCGGCGTCTTCGGGCTTCCGCCCCAAGCCAACCTCACCGTCGTCGAAACCGAAGCGGGCGCTCCCAACGGCTACTCCGCCCCGGGTATCCTCTTCCTGAATTCGCGCGCCACGTCCGGCGGCGTCAACTCCCGCATGCTGGTCAACCAAATCGCCCGCCAATGGTGGGGCAATTCCGTTTCGCCCACCACCCGCAATCACCTCTGGCTGATGAACGGCGGCGCGCGCCTGGCCGAGTTGCTGTGGGTCGAGCAAAGCTCCGGCCAGGCTGCCTACGAATCGGAGATGCGCGACGTCTATGTCGAGGCGCTCACCATCGACGACATTCCGGTGATCCAGACTGGCCGGCTGGAAGACTACTCGCCCGAATACTGGGCCGTCTCCGGCGCGAAGGGCACCGCCGTCATGGGCATGCTCCGCTTCTCCATCGGCGACGAGAAGTTCAAGACCCTGCTCAAGCAATTTCTCGAAGCCAACGTCGGCAAATCCGTCTCCACGGACGACTTTCGCAAAGCCGCCGAGCAGGTCAGCGAACGCAACCTCCAAGGTTTCTTCGTGCAGTGGATCGAAAGCTCCGGTGCGCCCGAATTCAAGCTCGAATACACCGTCTTCCGCACCACCAACGGCTTCCGGATCATGGGGAAGATCGGCCAGGACCTCGATACCTTCCGCATGCCTGTCGACCTCCTGATCGAAACCGAAGGCAACCCCGAAACCAAACAGGTCGAAGTCGTCGGCACCAGTTCCGAATTCGTCGTCGAGGCCTTCGGCCGTCCCAAGAAGGTCACCGTCGACCCCAACAGCCGCGTCCTCCGCTACAGCAACCAGATGCGTACCGCCGTCGCCATCCGCCGCGGCGAGATGTTCGCCGAAGTCTCCGAGTTCGGCGACGCTCTCAAGGAATATCAGAAGGCCCTCGACGTCAACCGCAACTCCTCCCTCGCCCACTACCGCGTTGCCGAGTTGTTCTTCCTCCAGCGCAACTACCAGGCCGCCGCCAACGAATTCCGCTCCGCCCTCGACGGCGACCTCGAACCCAAGTGGACCGAGGTCTGGGCCCACATCAACCTCGGCAAGATCTTCGATATCACCGGCCAGCGCGAACGCGCCGTCAACGAATACAATCAGGCCATCCGCACTAAAGACAACACCCAAGGCGCGCAGGAAGAAGCCGCCAAGTATCTCAAGGCGCCCTACGAGCGCCCCGCTTCCAATAACTAAACTGAATCAGCGCCTGCCTGCCAACGTGGAGCGCTTCCTGTAGGGCGGCAAAGCAGACGGTGTGGGCCTCCCAGCCCTCTTGCCGTAGTCTGTAGTTTCCCACTTTCTTCCCGGGCTCTTTGCGACCGCGACAGAGGAGTGCATTCTCTCAGTCCCCGTCCCCGCCCCAGATTCCCGGAATTTCTCGGGGTATTCGGCCGGGACAGCGAGAGACGCCGGGAAGGGGCGGCTACAGAGTGATCACCTGAGGCCCCGGAATCATTTTGAAGTGACGAACGTTGCGTGTTCCGACGGCGTAGCCGTAATGCAGGGCAGTCACTCCGATCAGCAGGTCAGCCGCAGCGATCACCAGCCCGGTCTTCTTCATGTCGGCGTCGATCTTGGCGGGGAGCACGCCCATCTCACGAGTGAAGGGTTCCACGGGCAGGATTGCCAGCGTTTCATCCAGATAGCGACGGCGCTTTGCGGCGGCTTCCGGTGTGTTGGCGCGGTGCCAGCCGTGCTCCAGTTCCATCACCGTGATCGAAGATAGAAGGAACTCGGCTTCGGAAAGTTCCTCGGAGAGGGACGCAAGAAGGAGGCTCACCGGGCGCTTTTCCCGTTCGGCCGCGATGAGCACTCTGGAGTCGAGGACTAACCCCACAATCAATCCCAAACTGGCGGCTCGAACGAGTCGCGGCGGGCATCGATGCCGGCCTGCACGTCCTTGGCGAAGTCTTCGTCAGGGATGGGCGCGTAACCGAGCTTCGCTTCGTATGCCTTCGCCATGGCGATGCACTCACTCAGCTTACGGCCTGGGCGAGCGGGCGAGGATGGCTTTAGGACGGCAACGGGCCGGTGGTCCTGTTCGATGACGATCTCGACGCCCTGCTGGACCTTGGCGAGCACGGCATGAAGATCGCGGGCCACTTCGGCTTCGCTCATGTGGACGGTTGCCATTGCTTTTATTATGGCTCGTGCTCCTCGCTTTCGTCCCGTTGGGCGTTGAGGACTTTGGGCAGTTCCGCGGGGGCGATCCGGTATGTGGAGGAGAATGCGTGCGCGCGCTGCTGGTGAACAGCGCGGAGGAGTATAAGTGGTCGAGTGCGGGGGGGCATGCGGGTGGCGCGCGGGAGAACGCACCGGTGTTGGATGGGGAGTTCTGGGAGGCGGCGGGCGGGGTGGACGCGTCGCGGCGGCTACATGGGCGACCGGACCGGGTCCAGGAGGTAAGGCTCTTGCGGCGTTGCCCCTACGCGGGTCGGCCGTTTGGAGAGGAGGAGTTCGTGCGGGAGATAGAAGAGCGGTTTCATCGCCGCTGGCGGCGGTGGGGATTCGAGTTGGCGGTCACCGGGGAGGGAGGAG
>JAEUQD010000944.1 GCA_016789925.1 Bryobacterales bacterium
GTACCGAAATTCGCATCGAGCGGACCGGTCCCGACGAGCGCCGCATCACGGTGGCAACTGTCGTGCAACCCACCAGTTGATGCGACCTCTCCTCCTGCTGTGCCTCTTGGGGGCCGCCACGCTGCAAGCCCAGTATCTGGATATATCTACAACGGCCGACGGCTCGATTGTTTACTTCTCGACCACGCTCGCCCGGGCGGGTACGGATGACCCAACGCAGGGTCGAATCTACTCAATTGGTGCGGATGGATTAAAGGTGGTGGAGGAGCGCCGCCGGGAAGATCCCGCCGGCCAGCCGGCGGTCACCAACTACTACTGGCTGTCGGCGCCGGAAGTTTCGCAGGACGGCAGGCTGCTGGCGATCACCGGACATCGGGACTGCACGTCGGGCCGGAATTGCGTGGGCGTCACCACGACCCAGACGACGATTCGGGGGCTGGCGCTCACGGGGTCGGATCTGCGGGCGCCGGTCCACTTCAGCCCCAATGGCCGCTACGCTCTGTTGGAACGGGAGCAGAATCTGAGCGCGCAGCCCGCCGCCCTGATCGACCTGACCACCGGAGAACGAACCACGCTTTCTTTCTTCAACACGGCGACGCGGCCCGGCTTCATCGTTACCGACAACGGCAGGGTGGTGTCGGCCGATGGCTGGGTCCACATCTGGGACCGCACGGGCAATCGCACCACGCTCACTGATCTCTTGCAGGAAGATGCCACCAGCGCCGTAACGGACCGGTCGGGCAGTGTGATTGTCTATACCTCCCGCTGGGACTATCCGCACGCCGCGTTCTCACGGATTCGCGTGGTGGACCCTACCACTCGTGCCCAGCGAACGCTCATCGAAGGCTTCGCCGATTTCTACCAACCAGTGCTCAGCGCCGATGGCCGGCGTGTTCTGTTTCTGACTACGTCGCGGTTTGACGATTCCGGGTTTCTGGGTCCGGCGCAGGCCTATGTCATTAACATCGACGGCACGGGGCTTCGTCCGGTCACGCGCGATCCGGCGGGCGTGAAACTGGCCATTCTGTCGGGCGACGGGCGGGTAGCGTTCGCGGTCACCAACGCGGGGCGGCTGGTGCGGATCGACGTCGACAGCGGCGCGGAAATGGAACTGCTGCCGCGCACCATCTCGATCGACGCCACCTTTAGCTGCCTCACCGGGCCGGTGACTCCGGGTTCGCTGCGCCTGCTGAGCGGCGTGGCCTACGATGATGAACCCGTTCGCATTCTCTTCGACGACATGGAAGCGCCCATCGTCTCCAGGCGGCCCGGCGAAGTGCTGTTCCAGATCCCCTGGGAGATGGCTGGCCGGAACGCCATGATGCGGATCGAGACTACTGTTCCCCCTGGGCCTTTTCAACAACCGGAACTGCGGACACAACTGGGCTTTGGCGGCAACTTCGGCTGCATCTTCTCCCTGCCCGCCGAGTACGGTACCAGGGCGGGCTATGGATTCGTGCCCTATTCGCTGGCTTTCGGCCAGGACTACCGTCTGATCACGCCGGACAATCCGGCGCGTCTGGGCGAAGCGGTGAATTTCTATGCGACCGGACTGGGCGCGGTGGACCCGCCAGTCGCCACCGGGCAACCCGGTCCCGTTGAGCCGCTGGCGCGATTGCGCGACAGCATCCAGTGCAACCTGCCCGTGCTCTATGCCGGACTTGCGCCGGGACTGGTGGGTATCTACCAGTTGCAGCTACAACTGCCGGCGGATCCGGAGCCAACCTACGGGCTGCCTGAACTCACGGGCATCCGCTGTTCGGTTCCAGGCTCCGGAGACTTCTACGGTCTGCTGCCTGTCAAGCGCAATTAGCGGGCGGGCCTGCCTACGCGACCCGCAAACGCTTCAAACGATCCCGGCGCGCGGCCGTTCATCCATTCGATATATTCCTTGGCCACGGTCTCCAGGTTGTGCAGCGCAAAGGGATCCTTGTACATTTCGCGCAGCGCGGGCAGTAGCGCTTGCACGCGCAGGTACACCAACAGCATTTCCCGCGTGTTCTGGAAGAAGATTTCCTTGCTCAGCACCCCGGACGTGATGAACGACGCCACCATCTCCCAGTACGACGTCACCATGCGGTAGGAAGCGTTTTCCTCCGACCCGGCGGGGCAGATTTTCACGAACTCTTCCATCGAACTCGCCCCGAAATTCGCGGTGAACCATGACCGGGCTTGTCGCATCCGATCTTCGCGGCGCATGTCATACAGACGCAGCAGCAGATTGACATCGTCGTAGGTGGAAGTCGGCGCATTTACCTTCGGCATACTCTGTCAGCTTAAACTATCTGGTAATCCCTTCCTACTATGCTACTGGCCGCAGCCATCCCGATTCTGATCGCCAAATGCCTGGCGTGCCACAACACGGACGCCAAGGTGAGCGCGTTTGACCTGTCCACGCGCGAGGCGCTGCTGCGCGGCGGCGCGCAGGGAGCGGCCGTCGCTCCGGGCGCTTCCGCGCAGTCGCGGCTCTACCAGTACGTCTCCGCGGGCAAGATGCCCCCGGGGCAGCCGTTGTCCAAGGAAGAGGTGGAACAGATCCGCCAGTGGATCGACGCCGGGGCGCAGTACGACCAGCCGAAGCTCGTGGCGAAGGCCCGCCCGCGCGCCGGTCTGGACTGGTGGTCGCTGCAAAGCCCGAAAAAACCAGCGGTTCCCCAGGTAGCCGGTGTCACTCATCCCATCGACGCCTTCATCGCTCAGAAGCTGCGCGAGAAGGGACTCGACTTTTCGCCCGCCGCCGACAAGCGCACGCTCATCCGCCGCCTGCATTTTGCTCTCACCGGTCTGCCGCCGCAAGACACGAACGCATCGTTCGACGAGACTGTGAACAACCTGCTGGCCTCGCCTGCTTACGGCGAGCGCTGGGCGCGCTATTGGCTCGACATCGTGCGTTTCGGCGAGTCCGACGGCGGCGAACACAACAACGAGCGTTTCACCGCCTGGCGCTACCGCGACTACGTGATCGACGCGTTCAATTCCGACAAGCCCTATACACAGTTCATCCGCGAGCAGATTGCCGGCGACATCATCGACGCCAACAATCCGAAACTCGTGGCCGCCACGGGGTTTCTGGTCGCCGGCCCCTGGGATTCCGTCACCAAGCAGATCAACCGCGACGAACTGATGCGCAAGACCATTCGCCAGGACGAACTCGACGATTTCGTCACCACGACCTTTGCGACGTTCCAGGGGCTCACCGTGAATTGCGCCCGCTGCCATGACCACAAG
>JAEUQD010000429.1 GCA_016789925.1 Bryobacterales bacterium
CGACTGGTCCAGAAAGGCCTCTTCGTCGATCACGCCTTCGTTCAGCGCCCAGGTGTCTTCCGCCATGCCGAGCGTCGAGTAAGCGCCCAATAGCTTGGCCAGGTAGGCCGAGTAGAACGGCGGGTGGCTGATGGGCAGCGCTGGACTTTCAGGATCGATCTGCACCGGCGTCGCGTAGAGCGCGTAGTCGGGACCAGTCTCCGTTAGAAGAAAGCGCACAATGCCGCGGACAGAGGTTCCCAGACCGGCGCGAAATCGGAGGTTGATCCACGGCGTGTACTCACGGGGTTTCAGCACGAAACTCTGGCCGTCGATTTCCAGCCGCAACCCGTTAATCGCCACACGAAAGGGAAGCTGGAGCGGTCCGCCCGACTCATGCAACGCGTCTTCCGGACCTTCCAGCGAGCCTTCGAGAAAGTCGCCGGTACGTTTGAGCGGATAGCGGCTGCCGCTCTCATAGTGCGCCTCTTCGATCCGCGTCGAAAAGTGCGAGAAACTGCCCTGCGTGCCGCGCAAGTCCGGGGTGGACATGGCCGCGAGCATGCGCCCATGGAACTTGTCGGGAGGGAACGTGATGGGCACGCGAACGATGGTCGACGCGATGGACTGCTCGCCGAGCAGCTTCCAAAACGGCTTGCTCTTCCGCCGCATCTCCACCCAGGGGCGGGACAAAGGGATTCGCAAGCGCCCAAGTTTCCAAATCCGGTGGGGTGGGTGGACCCGCGCCGACGACAACTCCGGAGTGTAGACCTTCAAACTGCGGTTTAGGAAGTCGAAGATGTTGTGCCGCGCCGGATTCACGCCGGTGGCGAAGGTCGACCACGCCACGGGCGACAAAGCCGGGAAGGTCGTCCGCAGCCGGTGATAGCTTCCCTGATCGCGCAGTTTGGCGAGGTGAGGGAGTTTGCCTTCCGCCAGGTACTTCTCGGTGAGGCGTGGATCGAGCCCGTCGAGACCGAGGAAGATTACCCGCCGCACCTGCGCTTTTTTGAAACCCTGCCTCCGCCGGACGAGGCGCCACAGCATGCGAAACGGCAACGCCAGCAGCGATGCTGCGCTCAACACAATTCCGGACAACAGCGAGAGAAACGAGCCCAGAAACGCGAAACCGGCGCCCGGTCCGATGTACGCCAACCCGAGTCCGTCACGATCGTCCGATCCGATGGCGGCCGCGGCGATCCAGAACGCCAGCATGGCGACTTCGCGCGGACCCACGCGTCCGCGTATTCTGTTCATCGAAGCTGACCTTCCACGAACGGCACTTCCCAAACCTTGTCGTGATGGATAGGACCGTGGCCGAAGTAGCCGTCCTCGCCGAACAACTCGCCGTGGTCGGAAGTGATGGTGATGTAGGTATTCTTCGGCACGAGATCGAACAACTCCTCGACGACGCGGTCGAGATGACGAACGGCAGCCACCTGGCGCTGCTGAAGCCTTTCCATTTGCCTGCTGTTGAAGAATTTCGGCTTCTTCGCCAGGCGGCCGCCGACAACTTCGTCGTCCAGGTGCTTAAAGACTCCGTGTACGCCGCTGATGCGCGGCCACTCCTCGGGCGGCTCGTCCGGCAACGCATACGGGTAGTGGGTCTCGCCGATATTTAACAAATAGAAGGATGGCTGCCCGCCGGCAAACCGCATCTCACCGAGCATCGCCCGCATGTCGTTGTGTTTTGGCATCAGCTTGTAGCTGTCGAACCCGCTATTCAAGATCGTGCGCGGGTTGATCACCGGCAACGACACCATCGCATGGGTCCGGTATCCCAGTTTGGAGAGGAATGGCGGCAGGTACAAGTTGGGGACCAGCGATTTGAACTCGATCCCATCGGCCCCAAGACGTTCGTTGAACTTCGGGAATTCGTGCTTGTAGTATTCGCTCGCGAAGATGTGCTTCGGACTTCGATGAGGCATCAGCCCCATAAGCAAATTGAAATGCGAAGGCGCGGTCCAGGATGCGTACGACCAGCGGCGCTCCACCTTGCCTAATTTCTTCATCGTCCTGGGGCGAGCCCTGACGAAGGAATCGTAACGGCAACTGTCGAGGACGACCAGGATGTAGTTGTTGCGTGGCGGCCGCACCGTAGCCATGAGGTTCATTGTAGGCTCGTGCTTAAGACGATGCCCGGCGTTGGACCAAAGAGTCCAGGCGATCGAGGGCGGGTTCCAGGCGTTGGGGTTTGGAGAGGACCGGGCCGAAGATGTCGCCGATGCGGTCGAA
>JAEUQD010000971.1 GCA_016789925.1 Bryobacterales bacterium
ACCTCGCTTCCCAAACGGTGACCCTCCCCGACGGGTCGCAGTTCGAATTTCCGGTCGATCCCTTCTCCAAGCATTGCCTGCTCGAAGGCATCGACGAACTAGGCTACATCCAGCAGCACGAGGAGCAAATCGCGGCGTATGAAAAGCAGCGTTTCGCCACCCTGAACACGCTACAATTTGCTTAGCGGTGGCTGGAACGAGCAACATCACAATCTCCAAGGAGAACTATCTCAAGGCCATCGCTGAGGCGGAGGCCGAAGGCGAGGTTGTCATTGCCGCCACGCTTTCGCGCTGGCTCAACGTCTCGCCGCCCGCGGTCACAACAGCTATCCGCCGCCTCAAGCGCGACGGCTACATCACCGTCGAGAAGAAAGGCGGCATCGCGCTTACCAGCGAAGGCCGCCAGGTCGCCGACCGCGTTCTCCACCGCCACCACCTCATCGAGCGCATGCTCGTCGAGATCTTCGGGATGGAGTGGTTCAAGGTCCACGAAGAGGCCGAGCGGCTCGAACACGCCGTCTCGGCGGACTTCGAGGAACTCCTCACCAAGCGTCTCGGACCCGGCCGCGCCTGTCCCCACGGCAACGATTCCGAAATCTACTCCCCCGCCCAACGCCGCCAGTTGGGCTGGATACCCCTCGACGAAGTCGAGCCCGCCCGCGTCGTCAAAGTGATGAGCGTCTACGAGCGCGACCGCGAACTCCTCGAGTTTCTCGACCGCCTCTCCGTCCAACCCGGCGCTGAACTCGAAGTCCTCCACCGTAACTACGACGAGACCATCACCTTCGACGTCGCCGGCAAGCGCGAACAGTTAGGCCGCCCCGTCGCCCGCCGCGTCTGGGTCCAGATTGAACGCGTCCCCGCCGCCCTGTAGGTTCCTATCCGTCTGCTAAAGTATGGACTAGATGCTGGTCTAAACTGGAGCGCCTCATGGAAGTATCCTTGACGGAAGCCAAGGGACTCTTGACTGAGTTAGTCCGCCGCGCCGAAGCTGGTGAGGAAGTGATTCTCACCCGTCATGGTCACCCGTCCGTGCGTCTGGTTCCCATTAGAGCGACCCCCGACAGGAGGACTCGACGGGCGCTTCTCGAAACAGCCCGGACCTCCGGCGCGTTGCGGGTAGCACCAGGACCGAGTGCCGCACGGAGCCAGGATTTTCTGTACGGCGACGACGGACTTCCCCGTTGATCGCCGTTGACACGTCCGCGCTGATGGCGATCGTTCTCGACGAGCCCGAGGCTGACGCCTGCATTGCTGCTCTCGAAGCGGAAGAAAGTGTTCTGATTTCGGCCGGCACCTTGGCCGAGGTTCTGATCGTCGCGGCCCGGCGAAACATCGGCGAGGAAATAGCGAGCCTGATCGACGGGCTGGGTTTTGAGATTGTTTCCGTTACCCCCGCCTCGGCGCGTCGCGTCTCTCAGGTGTACCGGCAATGGGGAAAAGGTTTACACCCGGCGGGACTCAACTTTGGCGACTGCTTCGCCTATGATGTGGCGAAGACGCATGGCTGCCGCCTCCTCTACGTCGGCGACGATTTCGCCAAGACCGATATCCCAAGCGTTCTCTAGAGAGCCGCCATCTTCCCGCTTACCGTTGAGGCTGAACAAGCGCAGGACAAGTGACAATGCTTCAAGCTCCCTTGAGCTACACTGAGAAGCCACATCGCGCCTCAACACGAAAGCCCAAACCACGGTAGGCGCACGAGGAGACTCTCACATGAAACGCCGCCGACTCCTGAATGAGGGACTAGCTGCCGCGATCGTCGCCGGCAGTTCCGGTAAGGGCTTGGCCGCCGCCCCCGCGGCCATGGAGCCCCTCGACTACGGACGATCGTTCCTGCAAGGCAAGTGGGCCGAGAACCGGGTGCGTTTCTGGATCGAATCGCGGACGCGGATCATCGATCCCGAACGCGCCGCTCCCATCGACTACTACCAGTGCGCCTCCTGCAAGAGCGAAAACACCTTCGCGCCCAAGGACCTCTTCCACAAGGACAATTACGATTTCCTCCCGATCTTCGGTCCCGAGGACGGCGTGATCTTCCGCCGCAAGGCGTGGCTGAATGCCGACTACCGCCAAGTCCGCAAAGCCGCCGACATGTGGGAAGGCCAGGTGTACAAGCTCGTGCGGCCGCGTGCGGTGCGTTTGCTGCGGTCGAATCGGGAGATCCGCGAGGCCACCCATTCCGGTGTACCCATCGTCGCGCAGACCGAAATCTCCGATCCGCGGACACGCCTCCGCGCGATCATCGAATTCCCGGTCAAGACGATGAACATCCACGACACCCGGGACCTCTACCAGGTCGAT
>JAEUQD010000974.1 GCA_016789925.1 Bryobacterales bacterium
AAGGTAACGCGATGGTCTTGAGGTCGAGCGCGCCGCCCTCGGATTTGACCAACAACACGGCGCGCGAATCGTCCAGGCGGTCGAGTTGTTCAACGCCCTTCAGCGTCGCGATCGTCTCATACGGCACGCCTTGCATCTCGGTGGGCTTGGTGATACCGGGGAACTTCTCCAGGTTGTCGGCGGGGAGCTTCATCACGCCGCGGCTGGAGTTGTTCATCAGGATGTAATTGGCGCCGCCTTTGCGGTAAACCACCATGTCGAGCGGGCGGTTACGGTTGCCCAACTCGGCGATGGTCGTACCTTGGACCTTCTTGCCCGGCTGCAGGTCGCTCACCGGAATGGTCACCAGCGGCGTGCACGTGTAGGCGGCGAGAATGTGCGGTTGGTTCTTCAGCTTGTAGGAGGTGAAGGTGCGGACGGGCGCGTTGGTCTCGAAACGTCCGTGCGAGCCATGATAGATCTCGACGTTGGTGGACGCCACGCTGGACGAGAACGGGAAAGGGATCGACCGCAAGGTCGAAGCGAACTCTTCGTTCGAGAGTCCGGCCACCAACACTTTGCCCTCCACCCAAGCCAGATCCGTGATGGCTTCCAGGCGGAGGGACTGGCCGCGGCGGTCTTTGGCGTCCGCCGACGGGGCGTTGGGCAACTCGACGCGGGCGTGCTTCACGTTGTCGAGCGAGAGCTCTTCGACTTTGCCACCGGCTGCCGTTCGGACGATGACGGGGAGGGCTTCCGGCCCACGGCCGCGCGACACGGAGAGATAGGCGCGCTTGGAGATCGGGTGGATCACCATGTCGTTCACCAGAATCTGGTCGGGAGTCGTGCCGAGGAGGGCGGCAATCTTCTCGTGGATGCCTTGCACCTCGACTTCCTTCGCCATCGCCTTGTTGTCGTTGGTCGCCAACGCCACAACGGCCGCGGCTTTGAAGTCGCCCACGAACAGGATGCCTTCAGGGCCGAACGCAAGCGGACCGGCCGATTGCAGTTGCGCTTTACCCGGTTGCAGGTTAGCCGTGAGGCTGGCGGAAAAAGCCAGCGTGGCGGCGGTGAAAAACAGTACGGACCGTAATGCCCAGTTCATCGGTGAACACTCCTCTGGAGGTGTCGATCTTGGTCCCAAATCTTTCACACCCGGCGGGTCCGCGTCAAGTGAGCGACGGCGCGCCGCGGTAGGCTTCGTCCAGCATCTCAACAACGTGCTTGACGGTCTGCCCTTTGCCGTGGAGACACGCGCCCGCCTGCAATTGGATCATGCAGCCGGGGTTGGCGGTGACCACGACTTCCGCGCCGGTGCGGTTGACGTTCTCCATCTTGCGTTCGAGGACGGCCATGGCCATATCGTTCTGGAGGACATTGTAGATGCCCGCCGAGCCACAGCAGAGGTCGGCTCCAGCCATTTCTTTCAAGGTCAATCCGGGGATGGCGCGCAAGAGCTTGCGGGGAGGGACGCGAATCTTCTGGCCGTGCGCCAGATGGCAGGAGTCCTGATAGGTGACCGTCACTTTCAGGGGGCTCATGTTGGTGTTCAGGTCGATGGAAGCGAGGAACTCGTTGACATCCTTGACGAGGTTGGAGAATTTGCGCGACTTCTCTTCGTAGCCGGGATCGTGCTCGAAGAGGTCGTGATACTCCTTGAGCGTCGAGCCGCAGCCGGCCGCGTTGGTGATGATGGCGTCGAAGCCGCCTTCGGTCAACGCGTCGATGTTTTGGCGCGCCAGACGCCGGGCATCGTCGCGCAGGCCCTGGTGAACGTGGAGCGCGCCGCAACAGGTTTGGGTATCGGGTACGACCACCTCGCAGCCGTTCTTCTGAAGAACGCGGACGGTCGCCTCATTGAGACGCGCGAACGAGATGTTGGCGATGCAACCGCCCAGCAGGGCCACACGGTAGCGGCGCTTGCCTTCGGCGGGAAACACCTTGCCGTACTGTTTGAAGAAGGTAGGCAATTGGGCTTCAGGCGACAACTGTTCCAGGCGTCCGAGTTTGCCGAACAGTTTGAGCAGGCCCGTGGAGCGGGCGAGCGCTTTGAGGCCCAGTGCCTGGTAGCACCAGAGCATGACTGCCGTGATGCGGAGCAAGGTGGGCGACGGGAGCAGGTTGCGGAACACGACCCAGCGCAGGAAGCGCACGCCTGCGGGCCGCTCGATCTTGTTTTCGATGCCGGCGCGGGCGGCCTCGATCAGCCGCCCATACTGAACGCCCGACGGACACGCTGTTTCGCAGGCGCGGCAGGCCAGGCACAACTCGAGGTGCTGGATGTAGCTTTCGCCGATGGGGGCCAAGCCGTTGGCCACCTGGTTCATCTGATAGATGCGCCCGCGGGGCGAGTCCATCTCGATGCCCAGTTCGCGATAGGTCGGGCATGCGTTCAGGCAGAGGCCGCAGTGGACACAGCGGTCGAGGTCTTTCTGCTGTGGCTTGTCGATCAACACGTTCAGTTCAGAGCCGGCCATAGAGTCTCCCCGCATTCAACAGATTCCCGGGGTCGAGCATGTGCTTGATCTTTTCCATCACCACCAAATCGTTCTGAGGATGCGGCCATTGTTCTTCACCCCGGCAGCTTTGCGGCGGAACGGCTTCGACAACGCCTTTCACTCCCCGCGACACTGCCAGTTTCAACCACGCATGGGCCGACTGGCAATCCGGGAAGCACGTATAGACGACCCCATTCCCGGCGCGAGCCACCAGGGGCACGGGTACGTCCGCGGCGGCCGCGGCCAAGCCCTGGAGTGGAGTCGAGAAGCGAACCACCGCGCCCTGCGGATGCTGGTGCAGGAACTCAGGCACATATTCGCGGACTGAGCGCCAGATGGTTCCGTCGATGGTCCGCGCGCCGGACAGTTCGCGGGCATAGCGGTCGATCACGCGCTGGCTGCCCACCGCTTCCAGCAGCAGCGTCCAGCCTTCCAGCCCGAGATTCGCGGCTGCCTGCGGATTCAAGAGGTCGAGGGCGGCCGGCTGAAGAACTCCCTGCAAGATCTGGTCGCGTTGTTTCATGACGGCGTCGAGTGCCTCGAAGCTCAGGGCGAAGGTCCGCGACACGGGGGGGATGGGAGTGAGCTTGAAGTTGACACTCGCGATGGCGGCCAGCGTTCCGAACGAGCCGATCATGAGCTTGCCCATGTCGAGACCGGCGACGTTCTTCACAACCATGCCGCCGCTCTGGACCACCGCGCCTTGCAGGGTGACGAACTTCATGCCGATGACGGCGTCGCGCGCGGAACCGTAGAGCCGGCGGCGCGGACCGCAGGAGTTGGTAGCAATCACACCGCCGACGGTGGCGCTGTCGAACCATGGCGGATCGAGCGGGACCATCTGGTTGTGGGCGGCGAGCACGGACTGAAGGTCAGCCCACTTCATGCCGGCCTCGACGCTGATGGTCAGGTCGTTAGGCTCGTATTCTAGGACTCGGTTGAGGTCCGCCAGGCAGATACTGACATCGGCCTTGCGGTGAGCCCCGCCCAGCCGCTGTTTGGAACCCGCCCCGACCAGTTCAATCTGTTGGTTTGCCTGCGCCGCGCTCACCAGCATGGAGGTGAGTTCCTGGACAGAGGCTGGGCGCCGCGCGTGTATCATGTGAACACTCCATGATAGCTGGTGCAGCGCGCCGGCGGCTTTTCAGGAACACGCGCACAACGGACCTCGGCGACGGGAGGATCCGGTGGCCGGTTCCTCTATGGTAGGGCGCCCGCCGCCAGGCCTGTGCGCTTGTAGGAAATGATCAGGCGCTGGGGCGAGGAAGGCACGTCCACCACTTCGTGGCGCGGAAAGCCGGCGTTGGAGAACATGGTCTCGTACTCGCCCACTGTGTAGGCGTCGCCGTCGGAAGTGCTTGCGAGCATCGTGAGCGCGAACATGGCCGCGTGCGGCGGGGACACGCGGTCGGCATCGGGGGCAAACTCGAGGGTTAGAGCACGGCCGTCGGGCTTCAAAGCGGCGTGTGCCTTGCGCATCAGAGTTTCGCAGGTTGGCATGTCGAAATGGTGGAAGAAGTTGGTAAAGAGCACCAAGTCGTAGCCATGGCCGAACTCGACATCAAAGGCGCTGCCCGGCAAGGTCTGGTAGCGGGCGGCGACGCCGGCGGCCTGGGCATGCTCGCGGGCAACATCGAGCACAGCATCCCAATCGACGGCAACCACTTCGGCCTGCGGATTGTGGCGGGCCAAGGCGATGCCAAACAAGCCATGGCCGGCGGCGATGTCGAGCACCTTGACCGGGCCGGAAGTGGTGACGGTTTGCGCGATAAACTCGGCGGGCATCGCCATCATGGGGACCATGGCGCGGGCAAAATCGCGCCAGACGGGATGGTCGGGGTCCATGGTGCCGTGACCGCCCAACATCGTGCCGCCTTTTCTCACCGCGCCGGTGAGCCCGGCAAACGACTGGAGAAGGATTTCGCCCAGGAGGAACTGGACCGTGCCGCCCATGTACGCCGGCGATCGTTTATCCAGGAATGGAGCCGTGTCGGGGTGGAGCGAATAGTTGGCTCCCGACTTCAGCAGAAACTGGCTGACGGTGAGGTAGTCGCACAGAATCCGGATGCCTTTCGGCGAAGCGTGGGTGCGGGCGGCAATGCCTTCCGCCGTCACGTTGCCCTCTGCAATGGCGGTGAATACCTCCAGTTCCACGCCGGCCCGAATGGCCCAGGTGAGTTGGTGCGCTGAAATCGCTTCGAAGAATCGGATGGGAGAAGGCATCGGGTGTTCAGTCCTTTCTAACAATGAGTTTGCCGGGTGTGGCAGACACAATGAACAGACAGCGGTGGCCAAGGGGCCCGTGCAAGTGGAGTTCCGCGGGGGAGGGCATCGCCCACGTCCCGGTGGCGGCCGAGGGAGCGTCGGCAGGACCGGGGCCGAGTTCGCACAGGGTGCCGTCGTCGATCAGCTCAAAGCCGTAACGGCCTCGCGACGGCGGGAAAGCGAAATCGGCCGGACGATAAACGATGCTGTCCGCAGTATCTTCCTCGTGCGAGTGCAACCACCGCCCACAGAAGTTCATGTCGTAGTTCGAGCGATGGCGGCGCGCGGCCCGTCGAGCGCGGCCTGCATGCGGACAACCTGGCCCTGGGTGAACATGAACATCGCTTCGTCGTCGGTATAGTCCATGTAGTTCATGAACATGTCGCCGTTGGGCGCATTGTTGCAGGACACCTTGGGGAAGGTGGGTTTGCCGTAGTTGGGAGCCTGCTGGGTGGGTGTGTCGGCCACCTGGTCAGTTCCCAGGCAATCGAGGCGGTCGCCCCAGATGTGGAACAGGTTGAGCCAGTGGCCGACCTCGTGGGTGGCGGTACGGCCGAAGTGAAACGGCGCGGCTGCGGTGCCGTTGGTGCCGAAGGCGCGATGCCACACAACGACCCCGTCGGTTTCGGGAGGACCTCCTGGAAACTGCGCATAGCCGAGGAGGCCGCCGGAGAGTTCGCACACCCAGATATTGAGGTAACGCTCGGTGTTCCAGGGGTCGACACCCCCGGTAGCGGCGGACTTCATTCCATCGTCGGTGGAGAACGCGGCCACCTGGGTTTGCGTGCGCGTGATTGTTTCCAGCTTGAACTCGATGCGGGCGTCGCCGGTGACTCCGTTCCAGACGTCGGGGACTTTAGAGCGGTCGGGGTTCGTCGCCCGAAAGTCCTGGTTGAGTACGTCGATCTGGCTGCGCACCTGGACCTCGGCGATGTTGGCGGCATCGTCCTTATAGAGGATGTGGACCACCGTCGGGATCACAGTGATGCTGGTACGCTGGTCGGCGCCACCGAGGTACTGGAAACGGGACGTGAACAACTCGATGTCGATCCGGTTGTGCTGATAGAGGCGGCGTTCGAGTAGCCGGTGGTGAACCTCGGCGGTCCCACAGGTGCGGTGTGGTGGTACCGGATGGCTCATGGGTAGTTACCAGGGCATCTGGCGTTTGGTGTAGCGGCGGCCCTTTTCGGCGGCTTCCTGGCCGCCCGCGCCGATACGGACACCTTCGTCGATCATCTTGTCGACGTCTTCGGGCCGCGTAGTGTTCAGGAAGGCGAGCTTGTTCTTCTTGCAAGCGGCCAGGACGCGGGCGCGCGCCTCGCGCATCTGCGGATGGAGAGTCTCGTTGGCGCCGTGGCCATCCGGCAGGTTCAGAGAGATGCCCATGTCACCCGGGCCCCATTCGGCGAAGGCGATGCCCGGAACCGCGGCCACTTTGTCGGCATTGGCCAAAGCGTGCTTGTCTTCGATCTTCAGGCCGAGCAGGAACTCGCCGTTAGGATTGAGCGGCCACGGGTCGGCCTTTTTCATATACTCGGCGGGGGTGACGCCCCAGATGCGCGACGGGTTGCCCTGCGAGCCATTGCCCAGGAGCCCTTCCCCGAGGGTTGGGACCTCCGGCTTTGCGTTGGGATAGCGGCAGGCGCGGACAAATTCCTTGATGGCCTCGGGGTCGCGGGCGTGACAGAGAAGAATGCCGTGCGCGCCGGAGAGCAACACCTGCTGGGCAACCCAGAAGTTGGCGTGCATGTGTTCTTTGCTGATTCCCAACACCGGGAGAGTAACAATCACGGCGGGCGTGCGGTGGCCCGATTTCGTGGGTCCGCCGTCCGCGAGTCCGCGCATGAACCCGCGCAGGGCGGTAAAGTCGAGCGAGCCGTGTTCCATTTCGTAGTTAATGTAGTCGGCCCAGGTTTGGGCCAATTTCTTGCCCTCCTCGTAGCCGCCGCTGCCACCGGTGTAGTAGATGGGCTGGCCGTCGGCAAGCAGTTCAATAGCCTTATTGATGCGTTTGGGCTTGTAGGTGGATGATTGCGCATTGGCGCTCTTGTCGGCCGAACAGCCGGTGAGGGTCAGCGCGGCGAGCGCGGCGGCAAAGGCGAATTTCTTCATGGAAGCCTCTCCTTCGGGCGGATGAGTAGATCAGTGAAGTTATATACGCCTGGATGGTGAGGCGTCAACTGCGGCTTATCGTGTCTCTTAGCGAAGGCTCTGGCGGGCAGCCACAAGCACGGGAGGAAGGTAGGCGAAGTTGATGGCGTAGACGCGGACGGGCTTGGGGAAATCGGGCAGCGGGAGGCGGCGCTGGCAGAAGTGCTCCTCGGCCGGGCAGATCTGGGCCAGTTGATCGAAGGCGTCGGCGCCGACGGCGATGTCGTGGTGGATGGTTCGGGTGGCGACCTGAAGCTGGACGGCGCGCTCCACCGGCTGGCCGTAGCTGGATGGGTCACCGGCGGTCTTCGACTGAGCCGAACCCGGGGGTGCGTAACCTGTGTTAATGCCGGCCGAGATGCGGGCATTCGGGTTATCGCGCGTGGCACCGCGCCAGATGTCGTAGATCGTTTCCAGGGCGTTCAGTACGTCTGAGCCGTCACGCCGGCGGCCTTCGTGCGGCCAGACCGCGGTGATCGTCTCGCTCACGGGGACCACTGGATTGGCATTTTTGGCGGTCAATCGCCGGCAGGCTTCCGGGATGTCGCACTGGGAAAGATGCAGAATCCCGACCGTGACCATTTGCAGTTCGGCGTAGGCGGTGACGCCGGAGATGGTTTCGGCACTCACGGGAACGCTGGCGGATGCCGGCTGATGGAAGCGGATCTCGTGGCCGCCGATCAGGATACGGTCTCCGTCGGCCAGGGGCTGAGGGTCGGTGACTCGCTTACCGTTGAGGAAGGTACCGTTGCGGCTGCCGAGGTCGTGGAGATAATAAATACCGGCTTGCGCCACCTGGATCATGGCATGATTACGGGAAACTAATTCGCCGCTGAGCGCGATGGTGTTCTGATCGCCGCGGCCGATGCGGCAAGCGGCCCCGTTAAGCTGTTGAGAAATATGACGTCCGTGGACCGTAAAAGCAAGATAGGCCGCGGTATGAAGAGTGGTGGACGAGTTGATCGACACTGTGCGTATTGAAACCATCAGGTGGCCTCACACTGATATGCGAAAAACCACCTCGAGTTGGCTCAAGCAGTTGCAGCCGAGGCCATTCCGGCCGGTTGCCGCAACGGAAGAGTAACGAGGAAAACCGAACCGTGCCCGACTTTGCTCTCCACTTGGATGCGTCCGCCGTGGTGCTGCACGATCCGGTCGGCGATCGCCAAGCCCATGCCGGAGCCGCGGGAACCGCCTTTCGTCGTGAACGAAGGTTCGAAGATGCGGGACTGGATCTCGTCGGGGATGCCCGTACCGGTATCACGAACCAGAATCTGAATCGTCGGGTAGGGCGTCATTGCAGACGTCGTTTCAAATGTCAACTCGCCGCCCTCGGGCATGGCGTCCCGAGCGTTCAGGGCGAGATTGAGAATGAGGTGGTGGAGTTGGCCGGGGTCGCCGACAGTTTCAGCGGTTTCGGCTTTGAAATCGAAGGAGATGCGGATTGCCGCGGGAGCGATCCCGCGCACCAGACTGGCGACTTCGCGGATGGTCTCGTGAAGGTTGACGGTGACGAATTGGCCCAAATCCGGACGGGTGGAGTCGAGCAACTGGGTGACCAGTTCCCGGGCGCGTTCGGCTGCCTTGAGAATGACGGCTGCCGATTCCTGAACCTCGACATTGGTTTCCGCGGAAAGTTGAATAAGACCGGCATGCCCCAGGATTCCACCCAGTAAATTGTTGAAATCGTGGGCGAGTGACCGCGTAAATAAGCGGAAATTGGCCTCGCGTGTCTCCAAAGCCTGGAGAGCGGTACGATAACGCTCGTTCGGCTCTGGGGCCACCATAGGCTTTATTAAAGCATACGAAGGGGAATAGGTGGTACAGACTAGCCCCCCCGAATTAGTACCAAAGTTTAGAAAATATATAAGGGAGTACCAGTAGCCGGTTCAGTAGTACCACCAACTCCAACCGTCGCCTCTTCCGGCTCCCTGTTCACGGGCCGGCAGTAGATACCGCCTTCGGCGAGGTAAATTTCCAGTTCGCTGGGACGGGGCAGGCTGCCTTGGATGATCGCCTCGGAAAGCGGGTCCTCGATGTACTTCTGGAGGGCGCGCCGCAGCGGGCGGGCGCCATAACTGCGGTCCTGGCAGGTTTTCTCGAGGATATAGCGGGCCGCGTCGGGCATCAGGTTGATGCGGATCTGCTTGGCGACCAGGTTCAGGTTGATCTGCTCGGCCAGCAACATGGTGATCTTGAGGAGGTCGTCGTCGTTGAGCGACGTAAAGAGGATGGTCTCGTCGATACGGTTCAGGAACTCGGGGTTGAACGCACGCTTGACCTCCTGCATCACCATGTCTTCCACCTTGGGCGGAACGCCGGTGTTGGAGGGAGCGGAAAAGCCCATTTGGGTCCGCTTCTCGAGGTGGCGCGCACCGAGGTTCGAGGTCATGATGATGATGGTGTTCTTGAAGTCGACGGTATTGCCGAGACCATCGGTCAACTGGCCGTCTTCAAACACCTGGAGGAGGATATTGTAGACATCCGGGTGCGCCTTCTCGATTTCGTCGAGCAGGATGATGGAGTAGGGGTTGCGCTTGACGCGTTCGGTCAACTGACCGCCTTCTTCATA
>JAEUQD010000987.1 GCA_016789925.1 Bryobacterales bacterium
GTGCTCGACCGGCACGGCTGGCGTGGCGTGTTTTCGCTGGTGATCGGGAAGTCCGGCATCGTGGGCGAACGCATGCTGGCGGACAAACGGTTACCGCTGATCAGCGCGACGGGGTCGTGCGCGATGGGACGGCGGACGGCGCAGGTGGTGGGACAGCGGCTCGGCCGCACGCTGCTGGAGTTGGGGGGGAACAATGCAGTCATCGTGATGTCGGACGCTGACCTGGAACTGGCTACACGGGCGATTCTCTTCGGTGCGGTGGGCACGGCGGGGCAGCGGTGCACTTCGATCAGACGGTTGCTGGTGCAGGGTTCGATTGCGGAGAAGATGGTGGAGCGACTGACCCGGGCTTACCGGCAAGTGACCATCGGCGATCCGCTGGATGAGCGGACGGTGATGGGTCCGCTGGTGAATCGCGAGGCTGTCGTGACCATGATGCAGGCGCTGGAGGCGATCCGACAACAGGGCGGAGCGATCGTGCATGGAGGTCGCGAGTTGGGCGGCTGTTTTGTGGAGCCCACGCTCGTACGTTCGCCACGTGCATTGCCGATGCTGGAAGAAGAAGTGTTCGCGCCGATACTGCATGTGGTCGAGTTCTCGACGCTCGATGAAGCGTTGGAGATTCACAACGGGGTGCCGCAAGGGCTTTCGTCGGCGATCTTCACGGATAGCCTGACGAGCGCGGAGAGATTCCTGTCGGCGCGCGGGTCCGATTGCGGTATCGCCAACGTCAACATCGGCACGTCGGGCGCGGAGATCGGCGGGGCATTCGGCGGGGAGAAGGATACGGGTGGAGGACGCGAATCCGGGAGCGACTCTTGGAAGGCTTACATGCGGCGGCAGACCGTGACCGTCAATTACTCGGGCGCGATGCCGCTGGCGCAGGGAATTGAGTTTGGAGCGATTGAATGAGTGTGTACACCTCTTATGACATGGTGATGGATTGCCAGGCGGGAAAGGCCGAAGGCTGGCAATACCTCGTCCAGCGTTTCATGCCGGCGTTGCGCGCGATGGCCAGGCATTACGGCGGCGGCGAGGAGACGGCGATGCGATTGATTCAGAGCGTTCACCGCCTGGAAGGGTTTAAGCCCGCGCCGGAGCGGCAGGTGCTGATCGAACTGCGCCCGTCGTTGCTGAAGGAATGTGGCTGGACCGGCGGACAGGATCGCACGCTTGACTTGGAGACACTTGTCGAGGCGCTGGAACCGTTGACCGCGGTGGAACGCCAACTGGCGTGGTTTGAAACGATGGACTACACGAGCCAGGAGGCGGCCCAATTGCTGCATGTTTCCGAAGAGACCGCCGCCAAGGCGTGGCAAAAGGCTCGGGAAGCATTGCGGGCCAAACTGGATCATTGGACGGTCGCGCTGTTGAAGGAGAACGGCGGCAATCTAGCCGGGGACGTCAGGGCGCAAGTTCCGGCTGAGCCGGTGCCGGTACGCGTTCACCTGGACCTGATCGACGGACGGTTGACTTGGCGGGACCGGACCGAGGTGGATCATAAGCTGACCGCATCGTGGTACGAGATCGATCATCTCTGCCGGGTGCGGGAAGCGGATGAAGCGTTGCGGCATGCGGCGACGCTGACCGAGGAGGAAACCGCCGCTTGTCTTCGCCAATTGAACCTTCCTGTTCCGAAAGCGAAGACAAATTGGTTGAAGCGGTTGGTAGGGGCGAGGTAGGCTAGCGCCCTTTTACGCGACTGAGGAGTTGCTTCATGAGACGCCCGCGGGCGCCTTCCTCCTGTACCCGGAAGAGGAACGGCCGTTCGGCCCAGCTGTCTTCGACGTTTCCGAAAACTTCCAGGAGCACCATAGCGGCTGGGACGAAATGCTCATCCACCATGCGGACGCGGGCGGTCAGCGCCTTTCTGACCTTTTCGGTCGGGTGCGCGGGCACCAGGTCGAGAGCGCGGCCGAGTTCGCCGCCTTTCCGTGACAGGATGCGGCAGAGTTCGCTTTCGGTCGAGTCCGATGCACCGAGCAACCGGGAAACCCTGAGCCGGACCTCGCTGTCGGAATACTCTTTCAACTGCTCCAGTAGTTCAGTGTCTCCCAACGAGGAGACCGCTTCCAGTTCGCGCCAGTCAATGCTGTGGTTGCCGTCGGTAAGCCGTGTACGGAACAACTGGCGGAGAACGGCGCGCTCTTCGTCCGTCATTCCAGCGAGTGCTTCGAGGTCGTACCCGATACCGTCGCGCCACTGATCGAGGCCAATGACGGTGCTGCGGACAAACCGGGTCCACGCTTCCGTTGTGGCGATGCCCGTTGCTTCGCGCAACTCGTCGAGGAGCGGAGTGAGCACGGCATTCGGTTCGGAGCCGAAGTCCCGGGCCAAGCCGCCGCGAAGACGTTTCTCTCCGGCGAACCGCTCGATGAGGTTCTGCGCAGCCTTTGCGCGGATGGCGGCCTTTCCAGCGGCCAAGTAGGCGAATAACGCTTTGCGCGCTGCCAGATCCGACGGATCAGCCGCGGCAACCTGCACCATCTCGATCGTCACCGCTCCTATTGACATCTATTCCGGTAGGCGGAATTGCGGCGCCGAACCGATCACGCCCGGGCAGTGGCACGATAGAGGGATGACGATGGACCGGCGTCAGTTTGTGGCTGCGGCACTTGCCGGGCGGAGCCCGATCGAATACCACGACTATTCACGCTGTTTGCCCGATTACCTGAAGGCGCTGGCACAACAGGCATACGACAGGCGGAAACGCGAATTGGATCGGACGGTCACGGCGGAACAGGTGGAGAAGCGCCGGGCATGGGCGCGGGAGACATTTTGGCGACTGACCGGCGGTCCTCTGGAGAAGACGCCGTTGAATGCGCGCGTTGTTTCGTCGTTTGAACGCGAACGGTATCGCGTCGAGAACGTGATCTATGAAAGCCGCCCGGGTTTGCACATCCCCGCGAATCTGTATCTGCCGAAGGTGGGCAAGCCTCCTTATCCGGGTGTCCTGTTTCAGATGGGACACTCGCTGAATGGCAAGGCGTCCACTTTCTACCAATACACCTGCCAGGGGCTGGCGCAGCTTGGCTTCGTGGTGCTGGCCTTCGACCCGATGGGACAGGGCGAGCGCACCTACTATCCACGTCCAGGGGGCACCCTGACACGGCTGCCA
>JAEUQD010000990.1 GCA_016789925.1 Bryobacterales bacterium
CCAGCGGTCGGGACCGGGGTTCGAGATGGTCCCGTTGCCGATGCGGTCCGGAATTCCACCGAACGAATTCGTGTTGGAAGGATCCGAGCCCGCGTAGGACGGCGTGAAGTACTGGCCGCTCTGGAGGTAGCTGATGACACCAGCCTGCCAACCGCCAAGTGCGAGGTCGACGACTTTGTTGGCGTTGCCCATATACTTCTTGCCCTTGCCGAACGGCAGGTTGTAAGTGGTGTTGAGCACCCAGCGATGCCGGGAGTTGAACTGCTCGCGGTTCCAGAGGCCCAGGTTGTAGGGGTTCTCCAGATTGGTGACGTTGCTCGAAGCGTTCGAGAAGGTGTAATGGGTGTTGAGGATGAGGTTGCCCGCCTTCTTCTGCACCTCGAACTGCATCGAATCGTAGTTCGATGCGCCGTCAGCATAGGTGGCAGTAGCGCCTACATACTGCGGATAGGGGCGGCGAGCGGCGGTGAACGGGATGAGACTGGGTTGCGGCTTGTTGACTGCGACGCTGTAGTTCAGTCCGCGGCTGCGCGAACCGATGTAGGAGACGCGGGCGCCGTAGTTGCGCAGGAACTCGCGCTCCATGCTGAAGTTGAACTGGTGGATACTGCCGTTGGTGGTGTCGAGGGGATAGCCCGACACGCTCTGAGAAGGGATGGCGGCCGAGGCCAGATCCGCCGGGTACGGATTTGGGAAGGCCAGCAGCGGTTGGCCGTTGCGAATTTCGTTGAAGTAGCTTTCGGCGATCTGGAAGGGGCCGGTTCCCTGGGCGCGGTGGAGCGGGCCCAACGTCTCGGAGTAGATGCCATAGCCGCCGCGGAGGACGAACTTTTCGGTGAGCCGGTAGGCCGCGCCAAAACGGGGGCGGAAGTTCTTCCAACTCGGATTGGGCGTGACTTGTCCGGCGCGGATCGGAATGGTTTTCGGGTAGAGCGGACTGACCTTTGAGATCACGTCCTGGGGAATCACCACCTCGCCGGTTGCGCGGTCCCAGTTGTACTGGAGGCCATCGGCGAACTTGGCGTGGCGGAACCGGTCGAAGCGGAGGCCGACGTCAAGGGTGAGTTTTTGGTTCACTTTGATGGTGTCGGTAATGAACAGGCCGAGTTCATAGGCGTTCTGGCGGCGGTTGGTGATCGGGTCCAGCCGGGTGCTGTTATTGGGGAGGCCCAGGAGGAAGTCCGCATAGGGAACACCGATGCGAGTTCCGTCGCCGGTGAGGTTGCCGTTGAAAGCGAAGGTGCCGTAGTTGCCTTCGGGAATGCCGCCATTGAAGTCGCGGAACAAGCGCAGTTCGCCGCCCCACTTCATGACGTGGCGACCGACGGAGAAGGTCATCGAATCGGTGATCTCAAAGTCGTTCCGGTTGAGGTTGACGCCACCGGGCTGCTGGCGCATTAGCGTGAAGCCGGTAATGTTCATCGTCGGGAAGCCCATCTCCGAGTACCCGCCGCGGTTGACACCCTGCAGTCCGATGGCCGAGACGGCAGCGTCGCCTTTCTGGGGCGTGAACCCGCTGAGCGAGGTGCCATCGATGAAATAGTCGCGCGCCCAACCGAACAGCGCGGTGTTCACGAGGCGGGGCGAGAAGGTGTGGGTGTCGCTGATGGCGATCGAGTAGTGGTTGCGATTGCGAGTCCAGGTGCCGAGTTGCTCGAAGGGGCCGTTCAGCACGTAAGGGGTAAGGCGGTTGATAAAACGGCCGAAGAGCTGGTTCTTCTCGCTGACAACGTAGTCCACTCGATCGGTTACGCTGTCCCAACGGTAGAGGTCGGTGGGCCAGCGGTGCAGGAATTGGTAGTTTTGGAAAAGAGCGCCGGGCGCGCCGCGATTCGGCTTGGGGATGTAGGTGTCCTGGGTCTTCAAAGAAACCGGCGAAAAGCGCGAGGTGGGAATGCGGGCGTCCGGGAACGGCGTGCGGCCGTTCAGAGGATCGCGGGGCACGACGGGCGAGGCGCTGAAATCGCCCAGGCGATAGGCTTCCGACGGAACGTCGCGGATGTAGAAACTCTGGCTGGGAATGCGAACCAGGGAGTAGGCCGCGTAGAAAAAGAGCTTGTCCTTGATGATCGGGCCGCTGAAGTTGGCGCCGCCACGGTGCTCCTTGTAGGGCGTCTTACGCGGTTCAAAGAAGGTGCGGGCGCGCAGGGCGGAGTTGACCATGTCGTAGTAGACACGCCCGTGGTACTGGTTGGAGCCGCCCTTGGAGGCCATCGAGAACTGGGCGACGCGGGCGAATTCGGCCGAGTTGTTCACAGCGACAACCTGGAGGTCTTCGAAGTCCTGCATGTTCTGCACGAGGTTGACGGTGCCGTCGTTGGTGACGCCGTCCATGTTCTGCGCGGTTTGCGCCGAAGGCTGGCCGGCGAAGCGGAGCGCCCAACCGCCCTGCTGCGTCTGGATGTTGGGCAGCGTGGTCATGTAGGCTTGGGGAAAGAAGCTTTGGCTCAAGGGGCTATCGACGAAGGCTTCGCGGTCGAAACCGCCGGCGATCTGTGCACCTTCGGTGGCAATCACCGCGGCGCCGCCCGCCGCCACTGTAATCTCAGTGCCGACCGACCCGATTTCGAGCTTCACGTCGATGCGGCGTGCCTCACGGGCACGGAGCAGAATGTCGCTCACCACGAAATTCTTGAAGCCGGCCGCGGTGGCGGTGAGCTTGTAGGTTCCCTGGACGACGTACGGGATTTCGAAATCGCCGTTGTCGTTAGACTCGGCCTCACGGCTGGTGTTGGTGCCGGTGTTGGTCAGCACGACCTTTGCCTTGGTGACGACTGCGCCGGACTGATCGGTGACCGATCCCCGGACTGTCGCAAGATCAGTTTGGGCCATGCCGAGCGAAGCGCACAGCAGAGCAAGAACAACCCTTAAAATAATCATATTCATTGAACAACCTCTTCACCGAAATTCGGGTGACGACAGAACTTTACCTGGGACCCCCAGATTGACGTTAGGGTGACACAAATCACCACTTGTATGCAACCTGCATAAGATTAAATGTGGCTCGAATGCGGGAATGGATACTGCGGCTGGTGTTGGTTTTTGGGTCGCCTCTGGTGTTCCTGGGGCTAGTGGAGCTCGCAGCGCGGGCGACCGGAGTGGGCTATCCGGGGTCGTTTCTGGTGGAGGGCGCGACGAACGAGAAATTTGGGTGGCGGTTCTTTCCGAGGACGATCGCGCGGACGCCCGCGCCGTTTGTGGTGCAGGGGCAGCGAAGGGTTTTTGTATTGGGGGAATCGGCGGCGATGGGGTTTCCGGACCCCGGGTTCGGGCTCGCCCCGCATCTTCAGGCGGCGCTCGGCGGGGAGTGGCGGGTATTCAATGCGGCCATGACCGCGATCAATTCGCACGTGATCCGCGAGATTGCGCGGGAGTGTGCGCGGCAGCAGCCCCAGGTGTTTGTGGTGTATCTGGGAAACAACGAGGTGGTGGGTCCGTTCGGGGCGGGGACGATTTTCGGGAAGTTCTCGGCGCTGCCGGTGATCCGGGCGCAGGTTTGGCTGACGCGGTGGCAGGCGGGGCAGTGGCTATTCCGTTCGCCGGAAATCTCGGACGAGTGGCGGGGCCTGGAGTTTTTCAAGGACCGGCTGG
>JAEUQD010001037.1 GCA_016789925.1 Bryobacterales bacterium
ACGTTTCTCATTTCGGATGTACGATACGAATGTGTTGACCCGACGAGCTTTTGGGATGTTGCCGGCAGCCCGGGCGCTGGCGGCGGTTGATTTTCCGCAGTGGCGGGGCCCGAACCGGGATGGTGTGGTCGGTTCCGTCAAGCTGCCTGCCGCATGGCCGGACAAACTCACCCGGAAGTGGCGGATGGCCGTCGGCGAAGGCCATGCCTCGCCCGTCATGTCCGGCGGCAGGCTGTACGTGTTCGCGCGCCAGAGCGAGAACGAGATCTTGCGGGCCGTCGAACCGGCGACGGGGAAGGTCATCTGGACAAGTTCGAACGCTGCTCCCTACACGGTGAACCCAGCGGCAACGAAGCATCGAAAGGGTCCGAAGTCGACGCCCCTGGTGATCGGCGGACGTGTAGTAGCGCTGGGCATCAGCGGCATTCTGTCCGTGCACGACGCTGCAACGGGTAAGGTCCTCTGGCGGAAGGAGTTCGGGAAAGAATTCCGCGAAACTTCGCCGCTCTACGGCGCCGCGATGTCCCCAATTGTTGTCGACGGGTTGGTGATCGCCCATGTGGGCGGCGATGGAGGCGGAGCGCTGACTGCATTTGACTTGGCGGCCGGCGCGGTGCGCTGGAAGTGGTCGGAAGACGGCCCGGGGTATGCATCGCCGGTGGCGGTCACGGTCGCCGGCAAGCGCCAGGTGGTGACACAGTCGGAGAAGAGCATTGTCAGTGTGGACCCGAAGGATGGGAAGGTCGTTTGGAAGATCCCGTTCACCACTCCGTATGCGCAGAACTCGGTGACTCCGCTTGTCTTCGGGGATAAGCTAATTCTCTCTGGCCTATCGAATGGCACCATGTGTGTTGATTCCGCGGGCAAGGTCGTTTGGCACAACAAGGAAGTTGGAATGTACATGAACTCCCCCGTCGTGGCGGGTGAGACGATCTACGGGTTCACCAATCGCAACCGGGGCCAGTATTTCGCCATGAGCGCGCGTGACGGCAGGCTGCTGTGGTCGAGTGAACCGCGCAAGGGCGACAATGCCGCGATTCTGTTGGCCGGTGATCTCCTGTTTCTCTTGAATACCGATGCCGAGCTGATTGTAGCCAAAGCGTCGCCCGCCAGCTTTCAGGTGGTGAAGACGTACGCGGTAGCAGAATCGGAAACCTGGGCCCACCCGCTGGTGCTCACCGAGGGGATCGTCGTCAAGGACTTTGAAGCCTTGACACTCTGGACCGTCTAGACGTCCAGGTTGCGCACGTCGAGCGCGTTCTCTTCGATAAACTTTCGGCGGTTCTCAACGTCTTCACCCATCAGGGTGGAGAAAATTTCGTCGGACTCTACGAGGTCTTTCAGATCGACCCGGAGAAGAGTTCGCTTTTCGGCGTTCATCGTCGTTTCCCACAACTGCTCGGCGTTCATCTCGCCGAGACCTTTGTACCGCTGAATCTGAGCGTCTTTCATCCCTTCTGACTTCAGGTACGCCAGAAGATCGCGCCAGTCGACCTGGGGGGTCCGGCTGGTTTCTTTGACAACAACAAACGGCGGCTTGTGGTATTTCGCCCCGTCTTTGAGGATGGCGCGCATGCGGCGGTATTCCGGCTGCGCCGCCAAGTTGATATCGATATGGCGTTCACCATGAGTGTGGTCGAAGTAGACCACCCGGAAGGCCGAGTGTTCTTCGTCCGCAATCAGGGAGGCCTTCAAGCCCAAGGCATTCAGGCGGGCGACGACCTGCTCAAGTGCTTCCTTGTTCTGGAAGTGTGTCTTGGTTTCGAGGTCAAGGGAGGGGTCGGAAAGAAGCTCCACCACGGACGACTCGCGAACCAGCCGTTCGACGCGTTTGGCCAGAAGTTGCAGCTCGTCGAGCGACAGCAGGAAGTTGCGCATCTCCGTGCCTTCCATGCGTGACCCGTCGGCCAGTTCGACCACCACGTTATCGGTGGCGCGCCGGAGGATTTCCCGGGTGAATTCTTTGTCGTCTTTGATGTACTTCTCGCTCTTGCCTTTCTTGATCCGGTAGAGCGGGGGTTGCGCGACGAAAACGTGGCCTCGGTTGATGAGGTCCTGCATATGGCGGAAGAAAAAGGTGAGAAGGAGGGTCCGGATATGAGAGCCGTCGACATCCGCGTCGGTCATGATGATGATCTTGCCGTAGCGCAGGCGAGTCATGTCGAAGTCGTCTTTGCCGATTCCCGTACCGATCGCCGTGATCATGTTCCGGATTTCCTCATGGCCCAGCATCTTGTCGTAGCGGGCCTTTTCGACGTTGAGGATCTTCCCTTTCAGCGGAAGGATGGCCTGGTACCGCCGGTCGCGACCGGATTTCGCAGTGCCGCCTGCCGACTCACCCTCGACAAGGAACAGTTCGCAACGCTCGGGATCGCGCTCCTGGCAGTCGGCCAGCTTGCCGGGCAGGCCGCCCGAATCAAGTGCACCCTTTCGGCGCGTCAGGTCACGAGCCTTTCGGGCGGCTTCCCGTGCCCGGGAAGCATCGATCGCCTTAGAGACGATCTTCCGCATAACCGCAGGGTTTTTGTCGAAAAACTCACCGAGTTTGTCGTTGACGAGTTGGACTACATAGCCCTGGATGTCGCTATTCAGTTTTCCTTTGGTCTGGCCTTCGAACTGCGGTTGGGGAATTTTGACGCTGACTACCGCGGTGAGACCTTCGCGGACGTCGTCGCCGGTGAGGTTTTCCTTGACGTCTTTGAAGAGCCCGGCCTGCTGGCCGTACGCGTTGATCGTACGCGTGAGCGCGGAACGAAATCCCGAGAGGTGGGTGCCACCATCCACCGTGTTGATGTTATTGGCGAAGGAGAAAACAGTGTCGCTGTAAGCGTCGTTGTACTGAAGGGCGATCTCCATACACAATTTGCCGTTGTTCGGCATGTCGCGCTCCCCCTCGAAGTAGATCGGCTTTTCGTGGAGGACCTGTTTGCCCCGGTTGATGTGCTGAATGAATTCGGAGATGCCGCCCTTATAGTGAAACTCATGAATCTTCGGAGGATCGGTTCTTTCGTCAGTAAGGGTAATCACCAAACCCTTGTTGAGGAATGCCAGTTCGCGAAGACGCTGGGCCAGAGTATCGAAATTGAATTCGGTGGCCTCCATGATCGTCGGGTCGGGTTTGAAAGTGATCTTTGTGCCGGTTTTTCCCCTGGCTTTACCCGTGCGCTCCAGGGCACCCTTCGGAGCGCCACGTTCGTAGTCCTGCTCCCACGTATAGCCTTCCCGCCAGATCTCGAGTTTCAACCATTCCGACAAAGCATTGACACAAGACACCCCAACTCCGTGGAGACCACCGGAGACTTTGTAGGAATTCGAATCAAACTTGCCGCCGGCATGAAGTTTGGTAAGTACAACTTGAGCTGCGGACACACCCTCTTCATGCATGTCCACCGGGATGCCCCGGCCATTGTCGACAACGGTGACGGAGTTGTCGATGTGAATTGTGACTTGAATACTATCGCAATGTCCAGCCAGCGCTTCGTCGACCGAATTGTCGACGACCTCGTAAACAAGGTGGTGCAGACCCTGCTCGCGTGTGGAGCCAATATACATTGCGGGTCGGAGCCGGACAGCTTCCAGCCCTTCAAGAACCTTGATACTGGAGGAGTCGTAAACCTGAGTTGCCATATACCTCTCAAAGAACGTCTAGGTAAGAGTCCGAAATAGCGAGATCCGGTCAGATCCGCATGGGCATTATGATGTACCGGTAGTTGTAAGCAATATTGTCCGCAAACGGTCGCAACTCACCGGCGCTGGCTGCATCCTTGAACAGAAAGGCGACCTGAGATTCTGGCACTGCCCGAATAAATTCCAGAATGTACTGAGCATTGAAGCCGATCTCGACGGCCGGGCCGTCGTAGTCTACCGATAGGCTCTCTTCACTCTCACCGGTCTCGGATAGTGAAGAATGAACCTTGAGTTCGGCGGGTTCCACGTGGACCTTTACGGCATGCGAGCGTTCGTCGGAGAACTGGGCGACGCGTTCAATCGTTCCTCGGAATTCGTCGCGGGCGAGTTTGATCTGGTGAGGATGCTCCCTCGGAAGGACCCGTTCGTAGTCCGGAAACGTACCGGTCAGCTTACGGCTAATCAGCATCCGTTCCCCGATCCGAAAGAAAAGATGATTCTCGGTTGCAGCGAAGTCAATCTTTGCATCCGCTCCGACCTCTGAGCAAAGCTTCGCCACCTCGGCCATCGCTTTACGGGGAAGCAGAGCTCTGTGGCTGGCTCCTGGACCTAACTGTACAGGATGCTGAGCCAGAGCAAGCCTGTGGCCATCGGTGGCAACCATTGTGAGAGAGTCGGGTTTGAGAACGAGGAGAGCGCCGTTGAGCGTAAAACGCGACTCCTCCATGGAAATAGAAAAAATGGTTTGGCTGATTGCGGAAGACAAGACTCCGGCAGGAATTTCAGCAATACGCTCTGCTGCTTCGGGCAGTTCGGGATAGGAATCCCGGGACATGCCCGCAATTCTGGTCCGGGAGCGACCACAGACAATGGAAACCCATTGGTTTTCACCAAACTTGACTTGAACGTCGGCATCGGGAAGAAGCCGCACGTAGTCGAGGAATCGTTTGGCCGGAACAGTACCGGCACCCTGCTTCTTCACCGTCGCGGGACAAGAGCAACGGATCCCCAGCTCGAGGTCAGTAGCGGTCAGGATGATTCGATCCTGCGTCGCCTCGACCAGGATGTTGGAGAGGATAGGGATTGTTGTGCGCTTCTCAACTACCCCTTGCGAGAGGGAGAGTTCGCGGACGAGGTCAGTTTTGGCAATCGTGAATTCCATTTGCGGTTCCTCTCAATGTATACCTCTCAGAGAACAAGATTTGTAGAGGGTGTGGAAATGTGGATAACTACTTAAATTATACAAAACTAAGCGTCTTGGCGTCGAGCCGAGGTGAGGAAAATGAGGTGTTGCACCGTGTAAAGCAGAAGGGGTACGATTGTCTTTCACAGGTTTCCTCTCGTCCTTCGGAGTCGTTCTGTGGAAAACAGAGCTAACTCTTTTCAAATGAATCGATCAGGCTGTTGACTAACCTGTTCAATTCTGGGTCAGTCTGGCGCTCCTGTTCGATCTTCTGAATGGAATGCAAAACGGTTGTGTGATGTTTGCCGCCGAAGGCGCGACCGATTTCCGGAAGCGAGGACGTCGTCAGTTCCTTCGCCAGGAACATCGCGACCTGCCGGGGCCGGGTAATCTGGCGGGCGTTGGATTTCTGCTTCAGTTGAGCGGGGGACATGCCGGCGCGCTCAGCGACGGCTTTGATGATGGATTCGATAGTGATGCGGCGGTCCGCACCGGCGGTCAGTTGTTTGAGGGTGTGACGGGCCATCTCCAGGTTAATCGGAGTTCCGGTAACCGAAGAAGAAGCGATGAGGCGGGTCAGAGCGCCCTCGAGTTCCCGGACCGAGGACTTGGTGCGGGTGGCGATGAAGACGCGGACGTCGTCAGGCACGCGGACACCGACCGCTTCGGCTTTCTTGTCGAGGATCGCAAGCTTGGTTTCCAGGTCGGGGGCCTGGACGTCCACGAGTAGTCCCCACTCGAAACGGGAGCGGAGACGGTCTACCAGACCAGGAGTCGATTTCGGGGAGGAGTCTGAGGAGAGGACAATCTGCTTCTGGTGGTCGTACAGTTCGTTAAATGTATGAAAGAACTCTTCTTGGGTCCGTTCCTTGCCGGCCAGGATATGGACGTCGTCGACCAGGAGGATGTCCGCGGTTCGGTAGTACTGATGAAAGAGCGACATCCGGTCGAGACGGATGCAGCTGACCAACTGATTCATGAAGCGCTCAGAGGTCGTGTAGATGACCCGTGCGGACGGATAGTGGTCCATCAACGCACGGCCAACCGCCTGCATGAGGTGGGTCTTGCCCATCCCGGAGCCCCCGTAGATGAACAGGGGATTGTACGTCCGGGCAGGGCGCTCAGAAACCGCCATGGCGGCTGCATGGGCGAATTGATTGCAACTGCCTACGACGAAAGTGTCGAAGCTATAGCGGGGGTTGAACTGGTGGGAAGCAGGTCCAAAGATCGATTCCGAAGCGGAAGTCTGATCTGAAGCGGCGTGCGGATGATGTCCGTTTGCGTCGGAAGGCTGAACGATGTAGACAATCTCGGTGTACGGGAACCTCAAGTCGCGAGCGACGGCGAGGACCTGTTCGGAGAATTCCTGTTCGATCCAATCCTTGGTGTCGGTGTTGGGAACGGTGACGAGAAGCCTGGAACCGGATTCACTATGGAACCCGGTACGCGCAAACCAACTTTGGAAACTCTCCCACGCTAATCGCGTACTCAGCTTATCTTTGATTTGCTCCCACGTATCGATCTGACTGGGACTCAACGTCGTAACCCTCCGAACAAAGTCAGGGCAGGGGAATTCCACAAGTTTTCAACAGGTTGTGGAAAACGCTTGTTGTTCTGAACTTAATTTGTCAGCGGTAAATCCCCGCAACGGTCGAAACCTGACAGCCTCCGGAGCCGTACAGGCGTCTGCGCACTTGAGGATAACACAGCGAGGGCGCGGTGCCGCAACAAGTTTTTCACATTATAAGTTCATTGTTTTCAATTAGATAATTTCCTGTTTGACAATCTTCCCGATCATGAGGCATATTGGGGGTTACGTTGAGTTGCGGGAGTAACTCAGCTGGTAGAGTGCAACCTTGCCAAGGTTGATGTCGCGGGTTCGAATCCCGTCTCCCGCTCCAGTCTTCCTCCCCTTTTCCCCTACAAATCTTCGACTTTTGTGCACTGCCGGAGGTGGTTATTCCACGTAGAGAAGCGTGTTGCGCAGACCCTCGAAGTCGAGAGGATACCAGTAGGAGCGAAACACGTTGACGGGTCGACCTCCAGCTTCACCGGCGAAGTATAGCCAAACAATCTCTCCATCCGGAGTGACTTCAAAGATGTTCGCCTGGGCTCCTGAGCAGATGAGTGTGTTCCCATTGGGAAGTCGCTGAGCTCCGGAAATAAACGACGAATAGAACGCTCTTGGCTCAGGAGAAAGATACGACCAGGTAGGGGCGGCGGGTTGAAACTTCTCCGTGAGGTCGTAGAAACCCGTTGGATCTGCCGGGAGGGTGAGCTCAAGGACAGAGGATGAGGAGTCGAAACCTGGCGTGATGTTGTTGAACAGAAGGATGTTCCCAGCGCCGGGGAGACCCGGAGGAATCCAATGAGCATTGTGTTGCCCGGAGAGCTTCTGATCGGAGGGTTGACCACCGGCCCAAGCTTGGGGATTGCCCCAGCGGTACAGTAGCCGGCCACCCTTGGCACTTCGACCGCCGTAAGAACTCGAGGCCTCTTCGGTGGTAGTGCTGTGGTCAATGACCCAGATCTCGGAGAAGTTGCGGTTACTGACCAAGATTTGGTCGAACTCGGGGGAATAGTCAAGACTGTTTAAGTGGAAGGGGTCATCGTTGGCCGGATCCGCAGTGAAGTTGATATCGATCCGATCCCAGTTCGTGGCGATGTCACCGTAGTTCTCTTTATGGGGATCGACGTTCTGGACAAGATGGTCCCAGAGATTCCAGTGCCAGACTATATCGCCACCTTCAGGATACGTGGGGCGGACCTCGATGATTCGCTCGTTGAGGTAGCCAGCCCGGGAGATCCGTTCGGGAATGCCGCCCGCATCAATGGTTTGCAGACGTGATTTGCGTTCCCAGAGGAGCATCAGGTAGTTGCCGTTTGGAAGCCTCCGGACATCGTGGTGGAGCACGTAGTTGGAGTCGCTGAGTTCAAAGGACCAAACGACGGTACCGTCCCAGGCGAGTTCTTCAATCCTGCCACCAGCACCCCCTGTCCGGATGGAGCGATCAGCAAGTGCGGCAGTGCGAAGAAGATTGCCATTGGGCAGGAGATAAGCGACCGACGACAGGGGATACGAACTGGTCCATCTGTGTACTGTTTTGCCGTTGCTGTCAACAAGCCAGGCCTCTTGGGAATTGAGAGGAGCCACTAATCGGTAACCCGCGGTGGCTTTTGCATCAGCGAAGACAAGCTGTTGCGCGTACAGGGCAGTTGAAGCCGTGACCAGGGCGAAAACGAAAACAGGAGTATGCGTCACTGTCTATAGAAGAAGGCTCCAGTCGTCGTTTAGTTACCAGATTCGGAGGGAAAGCTTCGAAAATAAGGATCTTTTCATTAAAAATCAAATACCGCAGACCTGCAGGAGTTTGTTCTGCAGGAGTTCCTGGAGAGCGGGGCTGAGCTTCAGGCCGCCTGCGGTGACGTAGAAGACGTCGAGAGCTTTGTGGGCTTCGGTGTCGACTAAAACCACATCAATACTGCAGCCCGCTTCGGAGAAGGCCGCCGCGAGGTCATAGAGAAGGCCTGGGCGATCCTGGGCGACTACTTCGACGAGCGTGGCTGTAGCCGAGGAATCGCTGTCGAAGGAAACGCGGCCGGGAATCCGGCTGTTCTTGCTGGGAGCCGGAATACGGGGACGGTGTTTGAGGAGGGACCTGACGTCGACGCGCCCAAGCAGAACACGTTCGAGGGTATGGTGGAGGCGATCCAATTCGGTCGGATTCAGCTCAAGGGAGCGGTGTGGATCGGTAAAGACGAAGGTGTCGAGGATGGTGCCTTGTTGATTAGCGAATGCTTCCGCCTTGAGGATGTTCATCCCGAAACTGGCTAGGGCGCCCGCGACGGAAGCAAATAGAAACAGGCGATCTTTTGCGAGGACCGTCAAGTGGTAGGCCGCGGCTTCCCGCCGGATCTCCAGAGTGACGCCAAC
>JAEUQD010000092.1 GCA_016789925.1 Bryobacterales bacterium
CGTTCGTCGCGGAAGGTGGCGAAGTCGACCATGATGGGGATGTTGGCGAGGCGGCCGGCTTCGAGGGCGCGGTCGACGGCGATCCATTCGGGTCCGGCATAGTGGGCGATCTTGATGCCGACCACGACGTCGGAGTAGCGCTTGGCCATGTCGGCAGTCTTGCCGGGTTCCATGTCGGCGGTGTCCTGTTCGATGTCCATGCGTCCGGCCATGCCTTTGCCGACGATGTTGAGCATGGCGAAAACGCGGGTACGGGAGCGGTCGATCACGTTGGCTTTGAATTGTTCGAAGTTGCGCCAGCCGGAACTGCCGGCGTCGCTGATGGTGGTGACGCCGCTGCGGAAGGTGAAGCCGTCGGGACGGACGCAGTTCTCGCCGGTGTATTCGCGGCCCATGGTGTCCGCAAAGACGTGGGTATGGATGTCGACGAGACCGGGCGTGACATAGAGACCGGAGACGTCGACGGTGCGGCGGGCAGTCGAGGGATCGATGGAGGGGGCGACGAGGGCGACGACCCCCTTGGCAATGGCAACATCGCGCGGGGCGCTGATGCCGTTCTTGGCGTCGATGAGGTGGCCGCCTTTGAGGAGCAAGTCGTAGACGGGCTGGGCGTGGAGGGCGCCGGCCAGGAGGAGGAAGAGAATACCGCGCATAGATTGAGTTTGCCGCAAATGGAGGGGGAGGGGGGTGTTAGAGTGCAGGCATGGAGATTCAGTTCACCACGCGCATTTTCAAAGAAGGACGCACTTTCGTGGCACACGCCTTGGAACTGGATGTTTCCTCGTGTGGTGGAACCAAGGACAGGGCACGTAGGAATCTCAAGGAGGCTGTGCGGCTGTTTCTGGAGGAGGCGGAGAAAATGGGCACTCTGGAGCAGATTTTGGAAGAGGCAGGTTTCGCTTAGCCCGATCAGTTATCAACGTCTGGTCAAAGTGTTTGAGGCCGACGGATTCCACTTGGTGAGGGTCGAGGGGGATCACATGGTCTTCTCGAAGCCAGACGTGATTCGCCCCGTCGTCATCCCCAGATACGCCGCGGTTCCTTTCTTCATCATCAAAAACAATCGCCGGACTGCCGGCATGTCACGGGAACGGCTTTTCCAACTGCTAGGGATGTAGATCGTCGCAATCGGTTAATCTAACGGATCCAGATGCGCACTTCGGTATCGAAGCCTTGAGCATCGCGCTGAACCCTGAGCATAAGTATACGATCCGGTGCACTCAGACAGCGATGCGGCGATAGAATGGGAGGCCTATGAAGAAGCTGATCTGGGTACTGGGGCTGACGGCCGGATGCGCGCTGGGCGAAGAGTGGGTGGGGGCGATTTCGGAGTCCGGGTGCGGATTGAAGCATGCGGCGGGCGGGGGCGAGAAGTGCGTGACGGCGTGCGTGAAAAAGGGGGCGGCGCCGGTGTTTGTCACCGACGGGAAGGTGATCAGGATCGCCAATGCCGATACGGTAATGGATTATCTGGGCAAGAAAGTGAAAGTGACCGGGAAGCTCGAGGGCGACACGGTCACTGTCGATCGGATTGAGGTAGCGAAGTAGCGGCTACTGCAGTTTGCCGCGGGCTTCGACCTTCCAGATCTGCTCGACCTCACCCTTGCGGACGCCGTAGACCTGCTCGTGGAGGTTCATGGCGACGCAGATGTGATTGGGGATGAGGTGGACGCGCTCGCCCACCTGGAAGTCCGTACGTTCGGCGCGGCGGAGGTCGATGTAGCCGTGCTCCTCGTTCATCTTGTGGAAGACGGCGCCGGGGGCTTCGCGGAGGAGCCCGAAGGTGGCTTCCCCAGTTGAGCCCAACCGGTCCGAGGAGAAGGTCTTCGAGCCGCCGTCGATCACCATGTGTCCTTCACGGGGCGTGGAGACGACGGTGGCGACGATTTGGGCGGCGCAATCGTCCCAGAGGCAGCCGCCGCCTTCGACGGTGTTGCGGTCGTTGAAGATGTAGGTGCCGGGCCGGATTTCGTTGAGCCCGTCCACTTCGTGGGAGTGGTAGAGGGTGGGGGTGGAGCCACCGCTGACGACATTCACGGGCAGGTCCGCCGATTTGAACTGCTGGACCAGGGAGCTCACCAACTGGCTGAGCCTGCGCATCTGATCTCGCCCTTCGTCGTCAAAAGATCGGATATGCCCAGGGTAGAAGGCAAATCCCTGGAGGCGGAGATGGGGGAGTTTGGCGACGGCGCGGGCGAGGTCCACCAGTTGTTCCGGAGGCACACCGACGCGGCCCATACCGGCGTCGGTTTCGACGAGGACGCCCACTTCGACGTTGGCCTCGCGGGCGGCGTCGGAGAGCGGGCGGGCGGCGGCCATGCTGTCGAGGGAGACGGTGACGGCGGTCTGGCGCGCGACGTTCATGAGGCGATCGAGCTTGCCGCGGCCGATGACGGGGTAGGCGACCAACAGGTCAGGCGTGGCGGTGGCCATGATTTCGGCTTCGCCCACTTTGGCGACGGTGAGTCCTGCTGCGCCCAGTTCTACCTGGCGGCGGCCGAGCGCGGAGATCTTATGCGTCTTGGTGTGGGGGCGGAGCCGCAGGTTGTGGCGGCGGGCATAATCGGCGACCTTGCGGAGGTTGGCCTCCATGATGTCGAGGTCGATGAGAATGGCGGGAGTTTCAATATCGGAAATGCGCATCCTTATTTATCTTTATCCAATTTGAAGCGGACGGACAGGCGGCCCTCCGCGGTCTTGTAGAGCAGTTCGATGTCCTTGGGCTTGTGCTTGCCTTCAAGGAGGAAATAGAGCTGGCCGGTGATGGGCTCGGCGATTTCCTTTTCGGGCAGAATCTTCTGTTTCAGTACGCGCAGCAGGGGATTCTCTTTTTGCTTGCCGGAGTCCTGCTCGACGGAAGCGACCGCTTCCTCGGTACTGGCGGAGTTGCCGATGCCGCTTCCGCTGGACGGGAATCCGATGCCGCCGATGCCGCCCCATGCCGGACGATTCTCCTGGGTGGCGAGACCACCGCCGCCGTAGCCCGTCTTCACGCGCAGGGTGCCGGAACCGGCAATCTGCGACGGCGCGTAGGGAGTGCACTTCTGGCCGTCCTTATCGGAACGGAGAAGGAAGTCGTCGCGGTCGATGCCGAGCTTTTGGCCGGGGGAAGGAGTGAGGGTGACGGTGACCACTACGATGCCTTCGTCGAGCGGGGAACCGACCGCCTGTTGAATCGAGGTCTTGTCGAGGTAGGCCGTGGCTTCCAGCCGTAGGGTCTTCGAGGCGGCTTCGCCCTTCGGTGGACCCTTGTCGGCGGCCCAAACAAACACAGCGGCCAGAACAAGCAGAGCCGGATAACGCATTGGGGTCAATCTCCCGCTTGAATTATATCGGGTTTGGACTACCAGCCATAGCGGAAGGCGAGGTAGAAGTTGCGGCCGGGGCCGTCGACACCGGAGCCGTGGATCCGATAGTTGCGGTCGAGGGCGTTTTCGAGGGCGAAGTAGACGTTGAGGCGCTCGGCGAGTGGGTAGCCGGCGCGGAGCGAGACGGTGGCGTAGCCGGCGGTGGACGTGTAGAGCGGGACGCGCGTGGCGTCGTCGACGTTGGGAAGGACGCGGTTCTGGATCTCGAGCAAGGTTTCTCCGGTCGGGATGAACCGCCCCGTGCTGTCGACCTGTGCCTGGACCCGCGCGCCATTAAAGAAGTCCGCGATGTCACGGCGGCGGCGCGATGCGCCGATGCGCTCGTCGTCGAGGTCGCCACCGCTCAAACGGCGCTGGGCTCCGGCGAGCGTGGTGGCGAGTTCCACCCAGCCGCGGCGGGTGTAGCGGAGCGCGGCGTGACCCATTTGCGGGGGGAGGCGGCGGATGGGCCGGTTGGGGTTGAGGTCGCGGCCGGCGATGAAGGTGTAGTTGGCGTAGGCGGACCAGCGGGAGGTGAAGGCGTAGCGGATGAGCGATTCGACGCCCCAGTAACGGGACCGGCCATCGTTGACGAACGCCTTGACGGCGCGGGGGTCGAAGGCGGTGGCGACGGTGGCGACGCCTTGGGCGCGCTGAGCGGCGGTGGGGGCGATAGGAGTGACCGGGAGCCCGGCGAGCTGGGCGGGCAGACCGTTCAAGGGGAACAGCAGGGTGCGGCGCACAATCGGGTCGCTGAGCGCGGAATTGAAAACGTGGGCGCGCGCGTAGAGGCGCCGGGAGGTGAAGCGCGCGCCGAACTCATAGTTGAGCAGAGCCTCGGGGCGGAGCTTTTCGACGGGACGCTGAAGGGAGAGCGCCGTCTCGCCGGCGGAGTCGCCGAGGAGCGCGCCAGGGGCTTCCTGCGCGGGAATCTCGTAGCCGAGATCGTTGAGGCCGATCGCGCCGAGGTCGTTGAGGTTGGGGGCACGGAAGCCGCGGCCGACGAGGGTCTGGAAGCCGAGCCAGGAGCGCGCCTGCCAGGAAAGCGAGGTGTTGAAGGTGAGGTCGCGGAAGGCGAGTTGCGCGGCGGTGGAGCGGAAGCGGATCTCGGTCCAGCGGCCGCCGAGGCCCAGGCGAAGCTTCGGGAGCAGGTCGATGTTGGATTGGCCAAAGAGGCCAAAGGTGCGGTAGCGGGAGTTGTCGGGATAGAGGGGGCGCGCGGCGACGCCATTGACGGTGCGCTGCGCGCCGATGTGTTCATCGTAGATGTCGGCGCCGAAGACGGCGGCAATGCGGTTGCCGATGTGCGTGGAGCCCTGCCCGGAGTAGCCGTAGGAGCGGACGTCAACGTAGTCGGAGGTGATGGGGTCGGTAAAGCGCAAGTTCTGGCGGGTGCCACCGTCCTGCTGGCGATTGAGGGAGAACGTACCGCTCAGGGTGTCCAGCGGCCCAACGCGCTGCTTTTCATAGCGGGTATAGAAGAAGTCGAGGATCTGGGGATCGAACGTGGATTGGAGACGTCCGAGGCCACCCAGCAGGTCCTTGTAGCCGCGGACGTCGTTCAAGGTGCCGCGCTGGAACCAGGCAGTGAGGCTTTGGGTGGCGGAGGGCCGAAAGGCGAGCTTCGCATGCGCGCCGTAGTGACTGTAGGCGGTGTCCTGAAGCCGGTCGCCGGCGAAGTTCTGCTGCAGCCCGAAGAAGCGGTAGTAAGCGTTGCGGGAGTCGAGGCCGCCGCCGGCGCGCAGGTCGCCATGGAAGTTGAACGCGCCGCCGATCAGGCCCGACAGCCGTGCGTTGCCCAGGGAGACTTGGCCCGTGCCGCCGCGCCACCAGTCGGCGGTTGCGCCGGAAAGCATGAGGTCGCCGTGAACGCCGTCGAAGCGGGATTCCGGCGTCATGACGTTGATGGCTCCGCCCAGGGCGTCGCTGCCGTATTGAGAACTGCTGGGTCCGAGCATGGCTTCGACACGGCGCGCCTGGCTGGGCTCGACGAACATGAGGTACTGGTTGGGGCCGGAGCGGAAGGTGGAGTTATTGAAGCGGACGCCGTCGACAAGGTTGAGCACCTGATACCCGGTGAGTCCGCGGAGAAAGGGAGAAATCTGTGCGGTAGACGTCTGCTGCAGGAGGACGCCCGGCTCACTTTCGAGGAAGTGACCGGCGGAGGGCGACGGGCGTTCGAGAGCCTGGTCGCGGGTGATGACCGAGACGATGGGGGCGGAGGAAGCGGTGTCTTCCTCAATGCCGCGCGTCGCCGTGACGGTAATTTCGGTCTGAATGACGGCTTGCGCCAACAGGAAAAGGGCTGGAAGAAACAACCCTCTGATTGTACTGAGATGAGGCTACAGGTGTGAATGATCTCTCTGGAGTTTCCGGTGGGGAAGACAGTGAATGGCGAATTTCAGAGGAACCTGCCCAGTGAAGCCCGCGTCCGCCGGCGGACGTTTTGTCCGACGCCGCGGTCCGGCAGCGGACATTTTGTCCGCGCCTCCCCCTCTGCCATTTTCGGACTTTTTTCGTTTTCAATTGCTTAGACCGGTTCGCCGTCTGGCGGCCAACGTGCACCCTCAGCCTCCGAAGGATTTTAGACCCGATGAAACTCATCACTACCGCCGCAATCATCTTCTTTTTGGCGGCTACCCTCACCTTCGGGAGGAATGCCCACAAGCGGGCGGCCGACCTCCCCAACGACGAACCTGACGCAATCGCCGACGTCATCGTGCAGTTCAACGAAACGCCTGACAAAAAACACCACGACAAGATCGCTGCCCGGGGCGGCAAACTCAAGAGAAACCTGAACGGAATCAACAGTGCCCTCTACAGGCTCCCGATCCGCGAAGTCGAAGCGCTCGCCGGCGATCCGGACGTCGCTTTTATCTCCCCAAACCGCATCGTGAGCGCGGCTGCCAGCGGATCCCAGCACTTCGACCCCGATGAGGCCCGCGCTGCCATGAACCTTGATAGTTCTAGGCGTGGCTCCTACCCTGGCACCGGCATCGGCGTCGCCGTCATTGACAGCGGTGTCTCCCCGCTAGACGCCCTCAGAGGTGGCAGCAAATGCACAACCTCGCGCATTGTCTATAGCGAGAACTTCGCCAGTGACCCGGGTACCGCGGATCTGTACGGACATGGGACCCACGTGGCTGCGGTCGTCGGTGCTGATAACGTCTGCGACACCACCGATTACATGGGGGTCGCCCCCGGTGTGAATATCATCAATTTGCGTGTACTCAACGCGCAGGGCATTGGGACGGACGCCGCCGTCATCGCCGCCATCGACCGCGCCATCCAGCTCAAGAGCACGTACAAGATCCGCGTGATCAACCTCTCGCTCGGCCGCTCCGTGGTCGACAGCTTCACCGCCGACCCCCTCTGCAAAGCCGTGGAACGCGCCTGGAAGGCCGGCATCGTCGTTGTCGTGGCCGCCGGCAACCTCGGCCGCTCCACCCTCACCGATGGCTACGCCACCATCTCCGCGCCCGCCAACGATCCCTTCGTCATTACCGTCGGAGCCGGGCGCAATCCGGCCGGAGGGTCTGATTCCCGCAGCGACGACACGCTCGCCAGCTACAGTTCCAAGGGTCCCTCCGCCATCGACCACGTCGTCAAGCCCGATCTCGTCGCCCCCGGCAACCAGATGGTCGCCCGCACAGTGCCCCCCAACTACCTCGGTCTCACCTATCCTGCCAACAACATGGTGATGATGAACAAGAATTACCTCCGCCTCAGCGGAACCAGTATGGCCGCCCCGGCCGTGGCCGGAGTCGCCGCCATGATGATTCACAAGGATTCCTCGCTCACGCCGGATCAGGTCAAGGCGCGTCTCATGAAGACGGCCTGGAAAGGGTTCATTCCTACGGCCTCCATCTACGACTCGGTCACCAACACCGTCTACCAGCTGCGACACGACCTCTTCGCCGTTGGCGCCGGTTACGTCGATGGCAGGGCCGCCCTCGCCGGCACCGAGAAGATCCCGGCCGGCAAGACGGCGCTCTCCCCGCGCGTCGTTCAAAGTGGCGGCAACATTGTGATCGCAACCTCCTACCCGAATCTCACCGGCGAGGACGTTGTCTGGGGCACGAGCCTCGTGTGGGGTACCAGCCTCGTTTGGGGCACCAGTCTCGTCTGGGGTACCAATGTCGTCCAATCCAACGGCGCCGTGCTGGGCTCCACCTCCGTCTGGGGCAGCAATGTCACCGCCGGGTACGATGTCGTCTGGGGAACAACGAGCGTCACCGGGTCCGCCAGCCCCTTCCCGATGTCCCTCGCCGCGGCCGGCGATTATTGACACGCATCTCCCGGAACGCGGCGGCGCTCTTCACGGGTCGACGTTCCAGTCTTTCCCTCGGCGGCGCAAAGAACCTGAACAATCTTTGCGCCGCCCTTCATCTGCCCAGGGTATTCGCGTGGGTAATCGTGAAGCTGCCGGCACGGCGTGGTGATTCCAGCAGGTCGCCAACCGTCAGTGCGAGATGGCCCGGCTCAACTCGGTTGTCGACGAGCCGTAGACGTCTGCTGGAGGAGGACGCCCGCCTCACTTTCGAGGAAGTGACCGGCGGAGGGCAACGGACGTTCCAGCGCCTGGTCGCGGGTGATGGCGTGATCTCGGTCTGGACAACGGCTTGCGCCAACAGGAAAAGGCTGGGAAGCGACAGCTCTCCGGTTGTACTCAAGAAGACAACGGGAATCTTGGCTTCCTTTTTCAATACGAGACGATTAGAATCTTCCTCAGCATGCCTCGCCCCCGCTCCCAAGCTTCCCGCACCGCCATCCTTGCCGCCGCCCAAGCCCTCCTCTCCGAGAAAGGCTTCCCCGCCCTCACGATTGAAGGCGTCGCCGCCCGGGCCAAAGCCGGCAAAGCCACGATCTACCGTTGGTGGCCAGACCGCGCCTCCCTCGCCGCCGACGCCCTCCTCAGCGCCACCTTCCAACCGATCCCTGTCCCCGATACGGGGAGCGCCCGCGAGGACTTCCGCCGCCACATGCAGCTTCTTTCCGCCGCGATGCGCCGCGATTTCGGGCAGCAGTTACTCGTGGCGTTGGCGTGTACTCAGGAAAACCGGGACCTGACCGTTGCGTTTCGCAATTCTCTCTGGAAATCCCTCCGCCTCGCCCTCGCTCCGGCCATTCATCGCGGCGCCGCAGCCCGCCAGATCCGCCCCAACGTGTACGCGGAAGTTCTGTTCGACCTCCTTTACGGCCCTGTGATCCTCCGCTTCCTCACTGCCCCCGAAACTCTCACCCCCGACTATGTGGACGCTCTCTGCGAGACGGTGATGACGGGCATCCTCCCCGCCTGATGCAAGTCATCTACACCGCAGCCCACGGCGGCTTTGCACACCAGTCGGTACCCTTGGGTGGCGGCGCAACCATCGCCAACTGGTTGACCGCCGCTTGGCTTCAATCCAAGCCTTTCCATCTCGAAACCGTCACGCCTTCCATCCTCGGAGCCAACGCACCCTCTGCCACTGACATCGTCCGTTTCTCCGAACGCGAGTACGCCCGGTTCTGCCGCCAGTTCGAAGCCGCCGCCACCGGCTTTATCCTTCAGCACGACCCGGCCGCCACCGCCGTCCTCGTCAACGACATCTCCGAAGCCCCCGATTTCCGCCGTCTCGCCCAAGCCGGCTTCCGCATCGTCACCATCTACCACGTCGACGTCGTCGCCTACATCAGCGCCATCTACTGCAAAGGCATCCTCAGCCCCCGCACCCTCGTTCGACTTCACGCCAGACTCCCCCGTCTCGGTCCCGATATCCTCCAGCTCATCTTCGAGAAACAACGCGCCAGTGTCGACTGTTCGCAAGCGATCATCGTCCCGTCCACCGGCATGAAACACGTTCTCCTGCAGTGCTACCCCCACGCCCGCGTGCATGTCATCCCCTGGGGCGCCCAACCCATTTCGTTCCCGGCGCAAGAAATTGAAGCCGAGGCCGCTCGCCTCCGCACCCAATACCAAATCGACTCCCGCACCCCCATCCTCCTGACCCTCTCCCGCATCTCTCCGGAAAAAGGTCAGGACACTCTTCTCGAAGAGCTCCGCCGCTGGAACCGTGACGCCGTCCTCTTCCTCTGCGGCGAACCGGCGTTCATGCAGGGTGAACGCTTCGCCGCCAAACTCCATCGCCTCGCCGCACGCCTCCCGCGCGTCCGCGTCATCTTCCCGGGTTACGTCACCGGACTCCGCAAGGCCGCCTTCTTCCACCTCGCGGACCTCTACCTCTTCCCCTCCCGCCACGAAAGCTACGGCCTCACCCTCATGGAAGCCATCGAAGCCGGCTGCCCCGTGGTCTGTCTCGATAATACCGGCGCTCGCGAAGTCGTCACCCCCGCCTGCGGCGAAGTGGTCTCCCGCTCGGAATTGCTCGCCGCCATCGGCCGTCAGATCGGCCGCCGGCGTCCTCCGGGGCAGGCCCAGCCGCGCTTCGCCAAGGCCGCCGAGCGCCTGGCCCAAATCCTTACTTCTTCCCTAACCACCGAATCCTGAATTGCACCGCCCGGCCGTTGCCTCCGTAGAACGTCATGAACCGCGGCGACTCCACAATATTGTTCACCGTGTCCGGATTGATCCGCCCGGTCAGGTTGTTCCCCCCAAACCGCAACGCCCAGCGGTGGTTCCGGAATTCGAACCGCCGCTCCAGGTGCAGATTCATCTCGAAAAACGTCGGGTATCGCCGCGAACTCACCCCACCCGTAATCCGCCCGTCATAGCTCACTGTGCTGAAGGGAAACCCCGACCGCGTATCCACCAGGTACGCCACCGCCCAGTTCTTGACCGGCGTCGGCAAATACCCCCAACTCAGGAAACGGTGCGGCGCGTCCCACGCCATCCGCCCCACATTGTTCGCTACCATTACCGGATCTTCCGCCGACACATCCACTACCGTATTCGACAGCGCCCGGGAATACGTATAGCTCGCCATCCACTCATACAGCCGCTTGATGTTGTGTCGCACCGAAACCGAGTACGAGTCGAACGTGTCGCGCCGGTAGTTGGTTAGGTCGAACAAAGCATCAACGCTGTAGGCGCCGTATTCGGAAATCCACGACGGCGGCCCTCCAAAACCATCCTCGTACGTGTTCAAATACGAAAACCCGCGCGAACCCCGCCGCCGCATGTACTCCGC
>JAEUQD010000110.1 GCA_016789925.1 Bryobacterales bacterium
CGGAATAGCCAAGAGAGCGTTCGAGCAGTGAGTTGGCCACCCACAGGGTGAGGGCCAGGGGCCCGAGCGTGGCGGCCAGAAAGATCGCGATCAGACGCCGGCGAATGCGGGTCATGGCTTCAACTCAGAGACGCGGAGCGCGCCCGATTCGAGCGTCCACCGCAAGTTGTCGCGCTTGGCGGGGCGGCTCAACAGTTCAATCAGGTTGACCAGGGAGACGCCATCGGCGCCGAACAGATCGGCATCCTGCCTGGGGTCGACGGCGCGGACGTCCAGACGCACCCACACGCGCTCGTCGCGGGTCAGGTCGAGGTTGGCGAGCTTGATCTGCCGGAGGCACCACGGACCGACGGCCTCCGGCGACAGCCGCGTGGCCGAGATCCTGGGCTTGCGCAAACCTGTCACCGCGTATTTTTCTTCCCACAAATCGTACGAGACGATGAACCGTTCGAACGCCCGCCGGCGCAGATTCGAACGCGAGCCCGACCACAAAGCCAGATGAAAGTCGAATGCCACCGAGGAGCCACTCTTGAGGCGGGTCAAGACGGGTTCGCGAATCACTTCCAGCCGCGCCGCCGACACCGAGATGTCGTTGTTGCGCAGATGCACCGTCAGCCCGTCGCCCGCCGGCAGCGTGGTAACAAACAGCGCGAGCGTCAAGGCGGCGGAGTTCATTTTAGAAGTTCATCCCGAGGAGAAAGAGGGGCTCAATCGAGCCATTTCGCAGCGGAAAGGCGACCAGGGCCGTGATGCCGGAAGCGGTCACGCCGACACTCGCGGAATGCCGCAAGACGAGCGGCGCGTTGCGACGCCAACCGGCGCCGGTGTCGTAGATGAGACGAAGCCAGCGAAAGCGATAGTCCAGGGAAGCATGCGTGTAGCGGTCGCTGCCGAGGGGGTCGAGATCAAAACGGTTCCAGCCCCGCAAGCGGCGGGAGTTGCCGAGGGTGAAACGCTCGAACAGGGGCGCGCGTCCCACGAGCAGACCAGCTTCGGCTGAGCCATTCCATTCGGAATGCGCGCGCCGGTGCTGGTACCGGGCTTCCCAGTGATGGCGCGTATAGACGAAGTCGGAGCCCAAAGCGGCGGAAGCGGAGCGAATGCCGTAGCTTGCCTCCAACCCCCGGGTCGCGTCCGGGCCCAGCTCCCAGCGCCGCTGATAGCGCAGAGTAAGATTAGCGGCGCTGGAAAGCTGGTGCGCGGCGGCTGGCTGCAACATCTCCAGCCGCTCGACGCTCACGCCGAGCTGTAGCGTGAGGGGTCGAGAAATCGAAATCGTGGCCGAGGGCTCGAAGTGCTGGCGTGCGCGATAGAGATCGTCGGCGGCGGCCTGTTCGGTCGCGCCGGTCCACTGGGACCGCCAGGAAGCCACTTGCATTTTGAGGCGTAGCCGTCGCGCGGGTGCAACTTCATAGCCGGCGCCCACGCCGGAATAGCGTTCGATCAACTGATCGTTGTCGGTGAGCGCCATGCCGGAGAAGGTGTGCCGTCCGCGCTGAACCGTGGTCTCCAATCCAAAGGTGAAGTTTTGTTTCGAATGGTAGAGAACCCGCGGAAGCGACATGTCGAATTCGGTCCGGTTGCTGAGCTGGACTTCGAAGACGACTTTCACCTGGTCGGGTACGGATCCGCGGACAACCCGCATCTGCACCCGGGCATTGCGCATTTCGTCTCGAATGCGGCGGGCGAGTTCGTCGAAACTCGCCTGATCGAAGGGTGCGCCCACCAGGCCCTGCAACCGATTCCGCAGCGAAGCGCTGAGGTCGTTGAAGCCGCCCGGCTGCAACTCGACGCTTTCCACGCGATAGCGCGCATTGACATTGGAGGGCGGGGGATCTTCGGGCTGTCCCCACGCCAGCGCGGCGGACAGCGACCACGCCACGATCCAAAACAGACGCATGGCCAGGGAAGAGGCAAGTGTCGTGCCAAACGCTAAGCCGCTGAAACTCAAGAGGGAGTGGACGGCGCCGGGCGTGCCGGGGTTTCACACCCGTGCCCACAGTGGTCAGCGGCTGCTTTGGGACGCCGCGCGAAGGGCCACCGCCGAGCCGACTTCGATGACGCCGCGCCCCAACCGCAGCAAACCGCGCCGCTGCAGTTGGTTCAGCGTGGTGGAAGTGGTTTCCCGCGTTGCACCGACCAGCATGGCGACGTCATTCTGCGTCAAGGGGAGGCGATGGGGCTCGGCTACGGCCTCCATCGAATCGGCGAAATCGGCGAGAAGGAGCAGGATCCGCCGCTCGACGCGCAAATGCGTCATCGAGAAGATGCGCCGCTCCAAGTCAGCATTGCGCTGGAGGAGTTGCCGCGCCAGCCAGGCCCAAAGGTCAGGGAGTTTGGTGGCCGCGTCGGCGAAATCGGCACAGGCGATTTCGGTGAGCGTGCTGTCGCACAAGGTCTCGGCGGTCGCGGTCCGAGGGCCTTGCGCCACCAGACCACGTTCGCCGAACACGGCCCCGGACCCGAAAACACTGACAAACGCCGCATTCGGTTCAAAGGGACGGGTCACACGAACCAGTCCCGCCTCGATGATGAAGAATGACGAGGAAGCATCGCCCGCCCGGAAGAGAACAGTACCCTTAGGGACCGGATTCATCCGCTGCAAGTGGCGGACTGCCGGTGAGGAAAGGGATGCGGAGGCTGCCGTCGCCAAACGGCAATTCTACTGCCTATCGTTGGGGGTACGCAAGGACTTAGCGAACTTTCTTCCTAACTCAAATGTGGGTGCCAGCGCACCACTGGTTAGCCCAGTACGTAGACTCTGTAATTCAGCAATATAAAGAGACAAAGCCGTATCGATGGCCTGTGTATTCGTGGCTACGATCTCTTCCCAGATATCGTAGCCGCTCATGGCAAGCCGGGTCATGTCCATCAGGCCGCGGCCAGCCCCGGCTTTGGCCTGGTCCTCGGGCAAGTTCCGGCTCACGGTAGCGCCCAGCACTGTAGACAGCATTTGCGGCAGGTGCGAGGTGAGTGACACGACCGTGTCGTGTGTGTCTGCGCCAATATTGACGGGGATTGCGCCAATCTTCTCCACCCACGAGACGAACTCCTCCCGCAGTTGGGGCGCGCAATCACCGGTGAGAAAATAGGTACGGTCGACGAACAGATCGGCTTCGGCGTTTTCGGGTCCGCGCGTCTCTTTCCCGGCCATCGGATGACCGCCGAGAAACGTTTCAGGGGGCAAACAACGGGCTGCGGTTTCCAAGATAGTAACCTTGGTACTACCTGCATCCGTAACTAGTGTATTCTTCCTCAGACTTAGGACTCTTAGGTCCTCCAGTACGCAAATTATCCTCAGAATCGGCTGCGCCAAATAAATCAGGTCAGCCTCGGTCGCGGCCCTCTCCAGCGTCACGGCGTCGTCGATGATCCCGTGTTCCAGGGCCGCCTGGACCGTTGGGGGCGAACTCACGCCCCAGATTGCGCCGCGATAGCCCGCCTTACGCATCGCCAGGGCGAACGAACCCCCAATGAGGCCCACGCCGACGATGGCGACCTTCTCGTACATCTTAAACGGTCCGGCCCACGGCGGGGGCGATGATACGGAGTTGCTCCATCAACTCGGCAAACTGTTCCGGACGCAGCGATTGCGCGCCGTCGCTCAAAGCGCGGTCGGGATCGGGATGTACTTCCACCAGCAGTCCATCGGCGCCCGCGGCCACTGCGGCCCGGGCCATGGGAATGACGCGGTCGCGGCGGCCGGTACCATGGGAGGGGTCGGCGAGCATGGGCAGATGTGACAGTTTCTTCACCGTCGGAATCGCTGAAATGTCCATTGTGTTCCTGGTTGACGTCTCGAAAGTGCGGATGCCGCGTTCGCAAAGCATGACGTCGTAGTTGCCGCCCGAGAGAATGTACTCGGCCGACAGGAGCAACTCTTCGACGGTGGCGGCAATGCCGCGCTTGAGCAGCACGGGCTTGCGGATCTTGGCCAGTTCCTTTAAGAGATTGAAATTCTGCATGTTGCGCGCGCCGACCTGCAGGACGTCGACGTACTGGAGCATGAGGGGAATCTGGGAAGCGTCCATCACTTCGCTGACTACGAGCAGGCCGTTGGCGTCGGCCGCCTGGCGCAGCATTTGCAGTCCAGCCTCGCCCAGTCCCTGAAAACTGTAAGGTGAACTCCGTGGTTTAAAGGCCCCGCCACGAATCGCCACAGCCCCGGCCTGGGCCACCTGGCCGGCACTCCGCAAGATCTGCTCGCGATTCTCCACACTGCATGGTCCGGCCATGATCACGACGCGCGGGCCCCCGATCTCGATGTTTCCCACCTTGATCACGGTGCCCTGCGGTTTGAAGTGCCGGTTGGCCAACTTGTAGGCGGACATGATGCGGTGGCACTCTTTCACGCCTTCCAGGACCTCGAAGCCGGTGGGGTCGATCTCTCCCTCCGGACCGACGCCACCGAGTACTGTATGGACCATTCCGGTGGAGCGGTGGACGCTGAACTCCATCTCCACCATCCGGTCGATGACGGCCTGAATCTGGGCCTCGGTTGCGCCCTCTTCCATTACAACGATCATGAGGAACTGTCCTTCTCTTGCCCTGCCTCTTGGGTTGCAGCCATGCGGTCCCGCTGCAGTGTACGCATTTCGTCGATAATCCGTTCGTAGATGCGCTTGACGGCCTCGGCCTTGAGCGGACCCTGATTGACGGCGGTGATGTTGGCGTAGACGGCATCTTCGCGCTTCGGCTCATAGACGCGCATCTGGGCCTGCTGTTTGAGAGCGCCAATCACCTCGACGACCTTGGCCCGGTCGTTGAGCAAGGCTACAATCTGCCGATCGAGCAGGTCGATCTCTTGACGGCATTCGTCGAGGGTCATGCCGCCTCCAGCGCCGCCTTCAGCGAGCGCGTGAACTCCTCGATCCGCTCTTCCAGGGCCGCATCGGCGCCGTGCCGTTCAATGAGCTTGACGAGCGCGCTGCCCACCACAATCGCGTCGGCTGCGCGCCCGGCCTCGGCGGCATGTTCGGGCCGCGAAATTCCGAAACCGACGGCGAGCGGCAAGTTGGTGACGGCGCGCATGGCCTTTACGAGCGGGGCCGCGGTACTGGCGACGCTTTCCTGGACGCCCGTCACTCCCGCTCGCGACACCAGGTAGACAAAGCCGGTTGAGTACTCTGCCACCAACCTAAGCCGGCGCTCCGTGCTGGTCGGAGCCGCCAGAAACACCGTGTCCAGACCTGTCGTGCGCATGCGGGAGACATAGTCCGCCGCTTCCTCGACGCTCAAGTCAGTAATGAGGCAGCCGTCGATTCCCGCCGTCACGGCGTCGTGTGCCAGCGCGTCGAAGCCATAGCGCAGCAGGGGATTGAGGTAGCTGAACAGCAGGAGCGGCACCTGCGACGTTTCGCGAACCTTGGTGGCAATACCGAGGACCGTTTTCAGATTGGTGCCGGCCGCCAATGCACGATCGCTCGCCAGTTGAATGACCGGGCCATCGGCGACCGGATCGGAAAACGGAACGCCCAACTCGATCAAATCGGCGCCACCGCGCTCGAGCGCCGCGATGATCGACGGGGTCCGTTCCGGATTGGGATCTCCGGCCGTGACATAGGCGATCAGCGCCTTACGCTGTTCTGACTTCAATCTGGTAAACAACTCTGCAATGCGGCTCATGCCTGGTCCAACTCCGGAAAGTTCTCGCGGTAGATATCGACGTCTTTGTCGCCGCGTCCTGACAGGTTCACCAGGAAGATACGGCCTGGTTCGGTGGGCGCGCGCCGGATGGCTTCTGCGACGGCATGGGCGGATTCGAGAGCGGGAATGATGCCTTCAAACCGCGCCAGTTGCAAGGCGCCCTGGAGAGCCTCGCCGTCGGCGCAGGAGCAGTACTCCACGCGCCCGCGATCATGCAGCCAGGCATGTTCGGGACCTACCGAAGCGTAATCGAGACCCGCGGATACCGAATGCGTGAGCGCGATCTGCCCGTGGTCGTCCTGGAGCAGATAGCTGTGCGTTCCCTGCAAGACGCCAGGCGAGCCGCCGGCAAACCGCGCCGCATGTTCACCCAGATTCAAATTGCGGCCCCCGGCTTCGACCCCCACCAGCTTGACACCCTCGTCGGCGAGAAAAGGATGGAAGATGCCGATGGCGTTTGAGCCGCCCCCGACGCACGCCAGCACGGAGTCGGGCAACCTGCCCTCGCGATCGAGCATCTGCGCCCG
>JAEUQD010000133.1 GCA_016789925.1 Bryobacterales bacterium
AACGATCCGTGGATGATTCTCTCGAACTACGACGGGACGGGGCAGCCGAAGGTGGAACGCCTGCGGCGTCCGGCGACGAAGAAAGGAGGGTAGGCGAAGGGGTATTCTTGAAGGTTCGGCGGCGCAATGAAAGTCACGGCAGTGAAGACGGTGGTGGTGAATGCCCAGATGCGGAACTGGGTGTTTGTGAAGGTGGAGACAGACCAGGACGGGCTCTACGGATGGGGCGAGGCGTCGCTGGAGTGGAAGACGCGGGCCGTGGTGGGCGCGGTGGAGGATCTTGCGCCGATGGTGGTGGGCGAGGATCCGGCGCGCATCGAACACATCTATCAGAAGCTGTACCGGCAGTCGTTCTGGCGCGTGGGTGTGATCGGGATGAGCGCCATTTCGGGGATCGAGCAGGCGCTGTGGGACATTCGCGGCAAGGTGCTCCATCAGCCGGTGTACCAGTTACTGGGCGGGGCGGTGCGCGACCGTGTGCGCATGTACACGCACCTGGGCGGCGGTGACATGAAAGCCGTCTACGAAACGCAGCAGGCGAACGATCCGGGACCCATGGTCGAGCTGGCGCAGCAGGTGGTGGCGCGCGGCTACACGGCGGTGAAAGTGCTGTTGACGCCGCCGACCGAGGTGCTGTCCCGCGCGAGTGAGTTTCAGACAGCCGAACGCTTTATGCGCGCATTGCGCGAGGCGCTGGGCGATTCGATCGACATCATGGTGGATTGCCATGGGAGGCACTTTCCGGCGAATGCCGTCGAGTTCTGCCGGGTGCTGGCTCCGTACCGGCCGTATTTCATCGAGGAACCGGTGCCGCCGGAAAATGTGGACGCGCTGGCGGAGGTGAAGCGCCAGAGTCCGGTGCCGATTGCGACGGGCGAGCGGTTGCTGACACGGTTCGATTTCCGGCCCGTGCTCGAAAAACAGGCGTGCCACGTGATCCAACCCGACTTGTGCCATTGCGGTGGGTTGTGGGAGGCCAAGAAGATCGCGGCGATGGCCGAAGCCTATTATGTGGGCGTGGCGCCGCACAATCCACTGGGTCCGGTGGCTAACGCGGCGGCGTTACATTTTGCGCTGTCGACGCCGAATTTTCTGATCCAGGAAGACATGTTGTCCGACGTGCCGTGGCGCTGGGAAGTGGTGCGGCACAATCTGAAGACGGAGGGTGGCTACTGGCTGCCCGCCGAAGCGCCTGGATTAGGCGTCGAGGTTGACGAGAAAGCGGCGGCACGGTATCCGTTCCAACAGGAGATTTTGCATGCGACGACAATTCGCGCTCATGACAATGCTGTTCTTGACTGGTAGCGCGGTAGCCGGCGCGCAGACATGGGAGCTGCGTGTTTCCGAGAACAAGCGGTTCCTGACCAAGGCGAATGGAATCCCGTTCTTCTGGCTGGGCGATACCGCCTGGGAGCTGTTTCACCGTTTGAACCGGGAAGACGCGGAGCGTTACCTGGAGAACCGGCGGCGGAAGGGCTTCAACGTGATTCAGGCGGTGGCGCTGGCGGAACTGGACGGATTGAACACGCCCAACCGCTACGGCGAGAAGCCGCTGACCGGCAACGATCCCGCGAAGCCCAACGCGAAGTACTTCGAGCATGTGGACTGGGTGGTGAACAAGGCGCGCGAGAAGGGGTTGTATATCGGCCTGTTGCCCACCTGGGGCCGCTACGTGGTGAAGGGGTCATGGGAGAAGACCTCGGAGGTGATCTTCAATCCACAGAATGCGCGGGCGTATGGGCGGTGGATCGGGACTCGCTACAAGAACGCGCCCAATATCGTCTGGATTCTGGGTGGCGACCGGAATCCCGAAGGCGTCGTCGAGGTGTGGCGGGCGATGGCGGAAGGCATCCGCGAGGGCGACGGCGGCACGCACCTGATCACGTTCCACCCCAACGGCCGGGGTTCGTCGGCGACCTTGCTGCACCAGGAACCTTGGCTCGATTTCAACATGATCCAGTCGGGCCATTCGGCGAAGGATTTCGCCAACTACGAGATGATCGCGCGGGATTACGCGAAGACTCCGCTGAAGCCGGTGCTCGATGGCGAACCGCGCTATGAGGATCATCCGGTGAACTGGAAGCCGGACGAGTTGGGCTGGTTCGACGAAGTGGATGTGCGGCAGGCCGCCTATTGGGCGGTGTTCGCCGGCGGGTTTGGCCATACGTACGGGTGCCATCCGATTTGGCAGATGGCTTCCCCAGACCGGGAGAAAGTCGGTCTCGCCCGGCACAATTGGACGGAAGTGCTCGATCTGCCGGGCGCGGGACAGATGCAGCACTTGAAGACGGTGATCGAGTCGCGCGATTTTCTGTCGCGGGTGCCGGATGCGAACCTGCTGGTGAACAACCCGCCCGAGGGTCCGGACCATGCGGTGGCCGCGCGCGGCGACGGCTACATCATGGTGTATTCGCCCAGTGGGAAGCCGGTGGAACTGCGGCCGCGCGGCTACCGCCGGGGCGGCGCGGTGCGGCAGTGGTACGTCCGGTGGTTCAATCCGCGCACCGGGGAATGGGTGGAGGCAAAGCCGATGGAGGCGAAGGAGAGCCTGACGCTGACGCCGCCGGGGACGCCGGGCCGGGGGAACGACTGGGTGGCGGTGCTGGACGCGATGTCGCGGTAGTGCTACCTATTCCTTTGAAATCAGTGGGCCAGATGTTCGTCGATTCGTCCTGTACTCCGGAGTCCCGGCGAAGCCGGGGACACGTCCGCTAC
>JAEUQD010000139.1 GCA_016789925.1 Bryobacterales bacterium
GCCGACAATCAGCGACCGCATCTGCTCTTCCGTCAGCGGCGGCCGGAGAATGATTTCGCGGCCCGTGAGCGGGAAGCCCTCGGCGACAGCCATTTTCTCGACCGGCCGTTCCGGATCGCGGTACAGCCATTGCGTGATCGCTCCGGAGTGCGCATCCAGCCGCACGCCCAGCCGGCGGAACGCCCAGCAATCGTAGGCGACCGATACAAAGAAGCTGGCGGGCAGCCGGTTAGCGGCGGTAATCTTGCAGCCGATCAGCGATGTCTGGCCTCCGAAGCCCATCGCGCCCACGCCAATGCGGTTGGCTTCGTCCATGATCTCCGCTTCCAGCTTCGCCAGTTCCGGCACGGGATTCACGTCGTCCAATGTGCGGAACAATTGCAGTTTGGCGAGATCGTAACCGTGCGCGCGGTCGCTGCCGATACAGACTCCCACCGCGCCCGGTGCGCAACCCTGGCCCTGCGCCTGCCACACGGCGTGCAGGATACACCTGCGCACGCCTTCCAGATTGCGGTCCGCGCGGCCCAGATGCTCCAGGTCGCAAGGCACCGAATACTGAATGTTCTTGTTTTCGCAGCCACCGCCCTTGAGGATCAGCTTTACCTCGATCTCATTCTGCTCCCACTGTTCAAAGTGGATCACGGGAGTCTCGACGCCGAGGTTGTCGCCCGTGTTCCTGCCGGTGATCGAGTCCACGGAATTGGGCCGCAGTTTGCCCAGTCGCGTTGCTTCGGCCACCGCCTCGCGAATCGCCCTCTTCAGCGCAAGCTGGTTCACGCCCACCGGCGTATGCACAAAGAAAGTGGGCATGCCCGTGTCCTGGCAGATGGGACTCTGATCTTCTTCCGCCATGTCTATGTTCGAGGCGATCACCGCGAGCGCCTGAGACGACTGCGTATCCGGCGTCTCGGTTTGCAGCGCAATGCCCATGGCCGCCCGCACGTCAGGGGGTAGGTTGGTGGAGGTCTGGGTAATGAGTTCGAGCAAGCTGGTGGCGAGGAATTCCATTTGACACTATGGTAACTTCACCTTGACGATGGCGTTAAGCCCCGGCTTGATGTTCACGTCCCCGGTAGTAAACTCCACTTTCCACTGGCCACTCTCGGTCTTTTTCACTTCGCCGGAGATCGCGTCGCTGGAAATCTCAAGCACCTGAACAAGGGCGGGCAGTCCCTCGGTCATCTTCCCGGCAATCCGTTCGTCGGGTTCGATGATCATTTGCAGTTGCGAGAGATCCACGGCGACCTGGAAAAGGTCTTTCATCGTGCGCTCCACCTCGTCGCCGACCTTGCCGTTGACCGATACAACGACACCGTCAACCGGGGAATGCACTTCTGAAACGGCCAGGTCGGCTCGGGCGCCCTCAAGACTGTCTTTCTTTTCGTCCAGGGCACGCTTCGCCGCATCGAGTTCGAGAGTCGTGTTCTGAACGCGCTCTTCGGCCTGCCGTGCCTGTTCGCGCAAGGCATCGTATTCGGCCTTGGCCTGCGCGAAATCCTTCTGAGCCTTTTCAAACGTCAGACGGGGAGTCGCCTTTTCGTTGTAGAGCATCCGCTGGCGCTCAGCGGCTTTGTCGCTCTTCTCATACTCGACTCGTGCGCGGTCGGCATCCGCCACCGCCCGCGACACTTCCAGCCGGGCGGCGATCAGTGAGCTTTCCAGATTATTGACGCGCGTCTGGACGCGTTCGAGATCCTGCTGCGCCTCGGCCTGCGCCGCTTCCAGCCCAAGGTTTTTGATGCGGGCGAGCAACTGCCCTTCGGAAACCTCGGCGCCAACTTCCACTTCGACCGTTTCCAGCGTCCCTTCGATCGGTGCGCCTATCGGCGCCACCACCTGGGCCTGGATCACCGACGTAAAGCTGACTTCGGCGCCGGGTTGCAGAACAGGTTCGGCGAGAGGCGGTGGCGCCTCTTGCACCTTCTGTGCCGGGGTCTTGCCGCGCTTCCACACATAAATCCCGCCGCCCACCAACCCCAGCATCAGTAGCGATGCCAGCGCCAGAAACCAACGGTCGCGAACCGCCTTCACCACAATTTCGATGTTACAGTACCAACGATGCCGCGACCTTCATTGGCGCCATTCACCCTGTTGCTGCTCCGTATAGGCAATCTCACTTTCGGCGGCGGCGACCCCACGATGGCTGCTTTGCAGCGCGAATTCGTCGAACGGAGGCGCTGGCTGGCGCCCGAACAATACGCAATGGCCTTCAGCCTGGCCAGGGTCACACCGGGCACGAACGTGCTCGCCTTCTGCGCCGGAGCGGGGTGGCTGATCCGCGGATGGATCGGAGCGGTGATCGCCGTTCTGGCTACCAGCGCCCCCTCGGCCGTGCTGGCCGTCTGGTTGAGCAGCGCCTACACATCCACTGCGACTGTCGCGTGGGTCCAGAGCGTCTTCAGCGCCGTGGCCGCTTGCGCCGCCGGCATGACCGTCGCGGGAGCTGTCTTGTTGGTGAAGCCTCACATGGCACGGGGCTGGCTCCGCCCCCTGACCATCACGGCCGCGGCTTTCCTGGCTACCCAGGCCGGGTTCTCGCCGATACCGGTCCTGGCGGCTGCCGCCATCGTCGGCATGTGGTGGGGGGACAAGTGAATCTGCTCACACTCTACCTGCTCTTGCTCAAAGCCACGCTCACCTCGTTCAGCGGACTGTCGTCGTTGCCCGTCGTGCATCGCGATCTCGTGGTCGAGCGGAAGGTGCTGAGTGAACGCCAACTCAACACCTCCGTGGCCATGGCGCGCGCCACTCCCGGACCGCTCGGGCTGTACGTCGTCTGCGTGGGTTACTTCGTCCGGGGTTACGCCGGCGCCGTGATGGGCGGTCTGGCCATGATCACCCCGGCGTTCCTCATTATTCCGCTCCTCCGCTTTCTCGGCCGCCGCAAGGACGACCCCCGGCTACAAGGGGCCATCCGCGCCGTCACGCTGGCCGCCGCGGGACTGATGCTGGCGGCTTCGATGCCGCTGGCGCGCGACGCGATTACTTCTCCTTGGCTGGCCGCCATTGCCCTGGCAAGTTGCGTCGTCCTGGTGGTCACCAGGCTCGACACCCTCTGGGTCGTGGCCTGCGCCGCCTTGGTCGGCTTGGTCATTCGGGCAATGGATAGCTGAGCGTGTCCATCAGCCACTCGCGGTTCTCGCGGACATCCTGCTTCAGCCGCATGGTGAGCTCGCCGCGCTTTTCAAACAGCCGGTAGCCTTCCCGCGGCCGCAGATACCCGCGCGCCTTCGGCTCCTGGGTGAACAACTGCTCCTCGCCCACTTCCTCGGCCAGCCGTGCGTACCGCGCGCGGTTGTCCAAGAGCGCTTTCACCATAAAAGGCAGCACCAGCGAATAGTCCGCTTGCAGGCTTTCCGTCGTCTGCAAGTAGGTGTCCTTATCCACCTTGCCCCATGTCACCGCCTCGGCCGGATAGCACGACGACAACGAACCATCGGTCACCGGGGCGGTCACGATCTG
>JAEUQD010000140.1 GCA_016789925.1 Bryobacterales bacterium
TACGATCCGGTTACAGCCCTGGAAGAGCTGAACGAAGACGCGACGCTACCAAACCCGGTGCATGTACGCGACATGATCCTGCGTCGAAACCTGACGCCGGAGCGGGCTTTGGAACTGAACCGCGAGTTCCAGGAGTATCAACGGCTGTTTGGCGAGATCTTAAAACGCGGAAAGACTCTGTTGGGAGAACTGGCCGAAGCGCCGCCGAAGTGATTAGCGGAACTTGCGCAGAACAGCGAGGAGGCGGCCCTGCACTTGCAGGTCGGTGGCCGGAACCATGATCGGCGCCATGGCCGAGTTGGCCGGTTGGAGCCGCACGGTCTCGCCCTCGCGGTAAATCCGCTTGAGCGTGGTTTCAGAACCGTTGACAAGCGCAACGACGACTTCACCGTCGCGGGCGTCGGCGGTGCGCTCAATCAGGACGTAGTCGCCGTCGCAGATGTGGTCTTCAATCATCGATTCACCGCGCACCTGAAGCGCATAGGTGTCGCGGTCGCCGGTAAAATCGGCGAAGTTGAGCGTCTGGCGACCTTCGTAGGTTTCCACGGGGGCGCCGGCGGCAATCCGGCCCTCGAGCGGAATCTCGTAGGCCGATTCCACCTGGCTGCCCTGCATTTCCCGAAAGTAACGCGGCGCCAGTTCGAGCGAACGGCTATGGTTATAAGAGCGCTTCAAATAGCCTTTCGACTCGAGGATAGAGACGTGTTTGTGAACCGTAGCGAGCGATGCCAGCTCGAGACCTTTGGCAATCTCGTCAAAACTGGGACAGTAACCGCGCTCCTGAACGAAGCCGGCAATGTAATCGAGCACTTCCTTTTGCCGAGGTGTAAGAGCCATACTTTCGATATTAGGCGAATAAAAAACGAAGTGTCAAGCCTTTATTTTGAACCTTGTTGAGCTTTGCAACTCATGACGTCATCGCTGCCTGCCCCGCCCCGCCACGTCCGCCTGACGCAAAAGGCGCGGAGGAACCTGTTTCTGGCCATCGTGATCTCGATCGCCGGAGTCGCTTTGGTCCTCTTGCTGCTGGGCCAGGTGCAACAGCACGAGCGGCAGCAGGCCAAACTGACGGTCGGCGATGCCTACGCCGACGGACGCGTTACTCGGAAGTACTCGCGGCGGGACAGTGCGAAGTCAGGAGAAGCGATTGTCGTGGAAAGCAGCTATCACGTGGAATACGAGTTCACGGCGGAGGGGCGTACGGTGCGAGGCATTGGAAGAATTCCGAAGTCGCTGTGGGACACGCTGTCGGAGAATGGGGCGGTCGGAGTGTATTACGACGAAGGGAATCCTTCGGTGCACCAGTTGGTGCGGGCTAACGATGCGGGGCGGAGGCGAACCGCGAAGATTCTGCTGTACGTGTGTGGGGGATTCGTCTGCCTGTTTTTGATCGGGGCGATCGACTATTTGAACCGGATCAGGCGGGAGCAGCGAAGGCTACGCGACTGGAACCTGTCCGAGGACGGGAAGCGGCTGGTCAACCCGTTCGTGGCGTCGGAGAGCGTCGCTCTGGAGACGATTGAACTGGTGGAACTGGGAAGAGCGGGCTGAGCTGGTCAGTCGCCTTTGGCCTCGGCCAGTTCGAGGCGTTCGGGGCGGCCACCGGCCGAAGGTTGTTCCTTCTTGCGTTCGCCCCATTCTTCCAGGAGGGCGTAGACGACGGGAACGAGAACCAGGGTGATCAAGGTAGAGGCGGTAAGTCCGCCGATTACGACGCGGGCCAACGGGACCTGCAACTCCGAACCTTCGCCGATGCCCATCGCCATGGGGATGAGACCAAGCACGGTAGTGGTGGTGGTCATGAGGATCGGACGGAGACGGCGGGCACCGGCGGTGACGACCGCGTCGCGGACACCGTAGCCGGAATCGCGGCGCAACTGGTTGGTGTAGTCGACCAGGACAATCGCGTTGTTGACGACGATTCCGACGAGGATGATGACACCCAGGAAGCCCTGCATGTTGAAGGTGGTGTTGGTGATCACGAGCATGAGGATCACGCCGACGGCGGCGACGGGGATGGAAAAGAGAATGATGAACGGGTCGCGGAGGGACTCAAACTGAGAGGCCATGATCATATAGACGAGCAAGAGGGCGAGGATGGCCGCGAAGGTGAGTTGGCGGAAGGTTTCCTGCTGTTCGAGGTATTCGCCACCGTAGCGGAACTCGTAATTGGGGGGACGGGGGATGGCCCTGAGTTTGGCATCGAGATCGGTCACGATGCTGCCGAGGTCGCGGTCGCCGATGGTACCGGAGACAACGGTGATGCGCTCCTGGTCCATGCGTTCAATGGAGACGGGACCTTCCTGGCGGCGCATCTGGACGACGCTGCCGGCGGGCACGGTCTGTCCGACAGGCGTTGTGAGGGGAATCTGAGCGACCTGGCGCAAATCGAGGCGGTCGGTTTCGCGAAGGCGGAGGAGGATATTAAACTCATCGCCCTGCTGGCGGAACATGGAGGTGCGGCGTCCTCCGATGGCGGTTTCCATGGCCTCGGCGATGTCGGAGACGTTCATACCCATGGAGGAGGCCTTGAGGCGGTCGACGCGAATGAGCATTTCGGGCATGCCGGGTTTGCGTGAGACCTGGACCTCGGGGACACCGGGAATGGACGCCATGGCGTCGCGTACCTGAAGCGCCAGTTCATCGAGGGTTTTCAACTCGTGGCCGCGGATCTCGACGGAGAGCCGGTCGCCTTCGGCACTGCGGCTTCCGCGCATGAACGAGCCGGAACTGATTCGGGTGCGGATGACGACCCCGGGATCGACCATGAGCTTCGGGCGGATGTCGTTGGCAATGGAGGTGGCATTGCGGTCGCGCTGGGTGCGGGGCACGAGCCTGACGCGAAGTTCACCGACGTGCTGCGCGGAGCCGCTCTGGAAGCCGCCGCCGCCACTTTCGGTCATGATGTTCTCGATCTCAGGGATGTTGTCGATGGCGATGCGGGCCAGCCGCTGCAACAATCCGTCGGTGATTTCGACCCTGGTTCCGGGTTCGAGTTCGACGTCGACGCGAATTTCGCCTTCGTCGGCCTGGGGCGTCAGTTCCACGCCGATGAGGGGAACCATTGTGAAGGCCCCGATGGTGAGCGCGGCAGCCGCCGTCAACACGATACGACGGTGGCGAAGAGCCCATTCGAGAACCTTGCCATATTCGTCGGCCAGACGTTGCTGCGCATTTCCCGTGATGCGGTAGGCCGCGCCCAAAACACCCGGCCGATCCCGTGACGGATCCCTGTGAAGATAGCGGGAACACAACATGGGAACGATCGTGAGCGCGACGAGCAGAGAGCAGGCCAAGGAGAACGAAACCACGTAGGCCAATTGCTGGAACGTCACGGCCGACACGCCCTTGGTGAAGACAACGGGAACAAAGACGGCGAGCGTGGTGAGGGTGGACGCAGCAATCGCGGTGGACACCTGGCGGCTGCCCACGACCGCGGCCTCGCGCGCGCCGTGGCCTTTTTCGCGCAGGCGGTAGACGTTTTCGAGGACGACGATGGCGTTGTCGACGAGCATGCCGACGCCGAGGGC
>JAEUQD010000215.1 GCA_016789925.1 Bryobacterales bacterium
ACGGCAAGCGGCTGCGCGAGTTTGGGACGCCGGGAACAGGTCCGGGCGAACTGGACCATCCACATGGCATTGCGGTGGCCAAAGACGGGACCGTGTATGTCGCGGACCGGGAGAACGGCCGCATCCAGCGGTTCTCTCCGCAGGGCAAATACCTGGGCCTGTGGGATCACCTGGGGAAGACGTTTTCGTTGAAGCTGACCGCGAAGGGCGAACTCTGGATCGGCACGCAGCCGCGCAATGTTCCAAACGGCGCGGAAGGTTGGCTGGTCAAGGTGGACCCCACCAGCGGGAAGCCACTCGCGCGGATCGACACGTTTGGACACTCGATCGAGGTGACGCCGGAGGGCGAGGTGCTAACCGGGCGCAGGCCAGGCTCAGCGCTGTTGTTCTCGCCCCGTTAGAATTCCATCGCGTTGAGTTCGGCTTCGAGGGCGGCTTTCTTGCGGCGCAATTCGGCCTGACGGTCACGCAAAGCAGCCAGCTTCGCCTCCTGGGCCGCCAACTGAGCCGCGTACTTCTGTGCTTGCTCCTGCTGGCCGGCGACACGGCTGAGCGAAGTCATGTTCTCGCGAATGCGGTTCTGGTCCTGTGCAGTCTCCTGAATTTCCTGATCGGTCCGGCGAAGGTCGCCATCCACCTGTACTATCTCGCGCTTCTTATCCAGGATCTGTTGAAGGCCCCGCTTGGCGGGGGCAGGAATGCCGGTGGCGGAAACCAGGGACGCGATGAAGTCCGGCGTGAGATTCATGGCGGAATAGGATTGCGAGAGCAGGCGCTCCTCTTCAACCGCAAATGTCTCGCTGGCGGAAGGCGCGAGCTTCACTTCGAAACGCCATGCCTTGGCAGTGGTTTCCAGAGGCTTCTGGTTGAGGAGTTTGTAGTCGGGCCGGGCCGGATGCTCGATGATGAGCGTTTTGGGCTTGGCGTCAACATTGCGGATGGAGTAGGTCTTGGTTTCTTTCACGGACGACCGCGTGGAGAGAACGCCGCGGCGGTAGCTGGCTTCGCGAATGACTCCAGCCGAGGAGTCGAAGCGGGTGGTGATGCGCGTGCCGATGTCGATGCCGTAAGAGATGAGGCGCTTGTCGCCGGTCTTGACCGTTTCAAAGAGAGCCTCGCCCGCATAGGTGCCGGAATCGTAGACGGTGATGGGGCCTCCGTCGAGCGTCTTACCCGACGAGTTGGTGAGTTCAGCAGCGTTGAGGGGATGCTGGGAGGAGGAGTCGGTGTAGATGAGCAGCTTGCGTGAGGCAAGCTTCTGTTGGAGAAACGGCAGCATGGCCGATTCGTTCTTTCGGACGGTCACCGCCGTGGCGAAACGGTATTCGAACAGTTCTCCCAATTCGCGCCCTTCGGCCGTCTGCGCGACGGTGGATTCAGCCCGTTCGCGGGTTTCTTCCTTGATGAGGGCATCGGCGAGCGCGGGCGCGGCCTTGCGCATGGCGCGCATCGGTGCCGGAGGGGGCGGAGGCGCAGCCATCGCCATCGGAGCACCGCCGGCAATACCTCCGATCACGCCGCCGTGGACGACGGGCGCGCTGGCGCGCTCTTCGGGCAGTTCAGCCACCGGGCGGTCGACAAACCGGGGCTCGTAGAGCTGGCTGATGAAGGAGATAGGACGGCCCGAGACCAAAGCGAGACGGATGTTGGTCCAGTCTTCGCCAGTAGTGTTGTCGACAATCGCCCAGCCTTCCAGCAATGCGTCGCCGGTGACGGGAAAGATGAGGCGGTAGCTGGACTTCCAGACCGGCGTCGGGATCATATAGGACGCGGCGATCTGGCGGCGGCCAGAGTCGGTGGAATCGATATAGACGCTGCGCTTGTCGTTGGCGCGGGCCTGAGTAAGGGTGGAGAGGTACTCCTTCAACTGCAATTGAAGCTTCGGATCGGTCAGACGCAAGGCGGAGGCAGCCGTGAGATTCAAGGTCCGGAGTTCTCCTGCATCGGTGAGGAGCACGATCAGTTCCTGCTCGGGCGTTTGTTCGGACGGCTTGGAGACGCGTGCGGATACAATCACACCCTCGACGGTTTGCGTGCCCATGGTGAGGGCCAGACGAGCGCCTTTCAACTGGTCCAGCAGCGTGCTGATGGGCTGGCGATCGCCGAGTTTCAAAGGATACTGCAGCAGTTTCCTGTCCAACGGTTCCGAGGAATCGTAGCGCAGCGCCGACACGCCGGCACCGCCCTTGACCTCGACGGTGAGCGACTTGAGTACGTCGTTCATGTCGGCCTCTTTGAAGTCGAGACGCGCGGACTCGCCCGCGCTCAGTTCGCCCGCACGTTCGAAGTAGCCGACGCCGTGCTTGTAGAGCACGACGTTCTTGACGGGCAATTCCGCCGCGTTCATCGTGAGTCCTCCTACTACAACCAATGCCGCTATGCGTTTCACATTACTCTCCCATAACCTTAATAATCGTCCGTTTGGGCCGCTGGCCGTCGAACTCGGCGTAATAGACCTGCTGCCATGGTCCCAGGTCGAGCTTGCCGGCGGTCACCGGCACGATCACCTGGTGGTGCACCAACAGGCTTTTCAAGTGAGAGTCCCCGTTGGTCTCTCCGGTTCCATGATGTTGATAATCGCGACGGAAAGGCGCCAAGCGTTCGAGCCATTCGTCAATGTCGGCGAGCAGACCATCTTCGGCGTCATTCACCCAAACGCCGGCAGTGATGTGCATGGCGGAGACCAGAATCATGCCCTCCTGAATCCCACTTTTCTTCAGAGCCGCATTCACCTTTTCGGTGATGTTGATGTATTCCCGGTGCTTCTTTGTCTGGAAAGTGTGGTACTCGGTGTAGGCCTTCATGTCCTTTTATCCTAGACGTTAAGCGGGTACCTAATGTTCCCAACCGGCGCGACCGATGGAAGGAGCGGAATAACTTGACACATCTCGTCAGCGAGCGTCAGACTTTTAGACAAGGACTGCGGTGAGGAACACTAGTCCGAACTTGCACGGAGGAGGACGGTTGAAAGCTCGATCTTTTTGGTGGTTGCCGCTTCTGGCGAACCTGTGGATGCCCGTATTCGCCCAGCCGGGGTTTGAAGGGCCCTCGATTCTGAGCCGGGGTACCCGCCCCATCGGCCGCGGCGATGGCCGTCCAATTCGCATCCGCGGACACGTAGGCTTCGGCGCCGTCTACACGGATGGCTTGGGCGCGCCGGGCACGGCGCCGGACGGTAAACCGTACGATGTCTCAGGCTACGGCGGGAACGTGCAATTTGGAGTATATGGGGGTCGTACAACGAATCGGGATACGGTCAATGTGGACTATTCAGGTGGCATGAATGTGTTCTCGAAGAGCGCCAATTTTTATAGCGGTCTCAACCAGAGCTTGTCACTCAATTATTCACGAAGAGTCTCGAACCGGTGGAGCATGTTTAGCGGCGTCAACGCGACTACGGCGAATTCAGTTCTCGCCACGTATCGTCCCACCCTGTCGCAGAATTACTTTTCGAATCCCTACAATCCGGCCAACGAACTGTTCGACAACCGGATGTACGCCTTCGGCGCCGGAGTCGGCGCCTCCTACAAGGCCAGTTCGCGGCTGTCTCTATCGTTGTCGGGCAGCTCCGGTACGGTAGTCCGACGATCTCAGGGGTTGATCAGCCATTATATGTGGGGCAGCTCCGGCGAAGCCAACTACGCCCTGAACGCGAAGTCGAATGTCGGCGCAGTTTACAATTTCGGGCAAATGGGCTACCGGAAGGGATTCGGAGACGCAGTCGTGCAGAGTTGGATGGGGATGTACGGACGGCAGCTTTCGCGACGGTGGGTTCTGGGAGTGGGGGCGGGTATCTACCGGGCGGAAATGAACCGGCTGGCCGCAGTTCGCCTGGACCCGTTTCTGGCCTCGATCATTGGCCAATCGCTCACTGTCGAGCGTTTCCATTCTATTAATCAGGGTTTGTCCGCCAACGCGAACCTCGGTGCTGCTTTCCGGAAGTCTTCCGTTAGCTTTTCTTACTTTCGCGGTGTGAACCCAGGCAATGGAGTGTTTCTCACGTCGGAGGCGGAGGGGGCCACGGCGAACTGGTCGTATAACGGGTTCCGGCGGTTGAATTTCGGGGCCGGCGGCGGTTGGGGCCGGATGAAGTCGCTGCTGGAAACCTCGGCGGGACTCAACCGGTTCGAGAACTACTCCGGCTTTACCGGCATGTCCTACCGGTTAACCAACTTCCTGCATTTCAACTCTTCGCTGGCGGCCACGCGGGCCCAGATTGCCGGTCCGAATTACCTGCGCAGCCGGTACATGATCACGGCGGGTCTCTCGTTCTCGCCGGGCGAAATCCCGTTAATGCTCTGGTAGGGGGATTCGCCGCGGATCAGTAGAAGTGCAGGTTGTAGCTGAAGCGAACGCCCCGGCCGATCTCAGGCGCAAGGTCCTTGATGAAGGACAAATGGTTGCGGTAAAGCTGGTTGGTGATATTGAACAGGTTGACCGAAAACACGTGCAACGTGTTCGGGCCCGCGATCGAATAACTGGCGTTCAGCGACGGCACGGCATAACCGGCAGTGGCGGTTTCGGTGGTGAAAATCCGGTCCTGACGGTTGGCGAGCGCGAGTTCAGGACGGACGCTGAGACCCTTATGGCGCAGATCGAGGCCGACACGGCCCCGCAGGGGAGTGATCCGGGGCAATGGCCCCCAGGTTTGAGCTTCCCGAATTGAGGCGTGAATCATGTCGAGGCCAAGGTTGAGCCAGACTTTCTCGTTCATCGAAAGGCTGCCTTTCAACTCCGTGCCGACGAAACGCGCAGCCTGTTGCCCATACTCCGCCTCACGAAGTCCGTCCTCCACGTGGCCAGTGGGGGCAAGGTAGATGAAGTTCGAAAGCCGGTAGTAGTAGAAGTTGGACTCGCCCTTGAATCGCCGGGTCTGGTGGCGAAGCGAGAAGTCCACGCCGTTCCCCTGCTCTCCCCGCAGATTCGCATTGCCGACTTCGTAGGTGAGATTCCCCACGTGCGGCCCCCGGTAGTACAACTCTTCCAGCGCCGGCGCACGGTAGGAGTGCGTATAGTTGGCCACGAAAGCGCCTCCAAACCACAGCGGCACGTTGATACCGGTGCTACCGCTGAAGCCAGTAAAATTTCGCGGCGCCAAGCCCGCCTGCGGCGCATACCGGTTGGTCTCCACCCGCCCGCCGAATTGAAGCCGGAACCGCTCGAAATCCAACTCCTCCAACGCAAACACGGCGAAGGCATTCTGGTCGACCGGCGGTGACAACGCCTCCGCCCCCCGGGCGCTGAAGTCGCGCGACATCCCCCAGAACCCAAACGTGCCCGACAACCGCCCCTTGCGCCGCTGCCGGAACTCTCCCCGATACAGGAACTGCTTGTTGAAGAACTCTGTCCCAATCTCCTCCCCTTCCAGTTCCCGGTGATTCCAGTCCGTGTAATTGAGCTTCAATGTGAACTGCTCAAAGTAGGATCCCAAGTCCCGAACCGTCGTCGTCAGCCGCGCCTGATGCCGGCTCCAAGCCAAGTCCACGTCCTCCCCTTCGTGGTCGTGATCGTCCTCCTCCGCCTTCCGGGCCGCGCTCCGCTTGTGCGCCTCAACATCATGATCGTCGTCATGGTCGTCATCGTGAGCCCCGTGAAATTCCCCCGCGAACGGAACCCCGTAGCGCCCCTCCTGCCACTGATACCCAAGCGAAAACGACATCTTCTTGGAATAGCGGCCAAACCCGAAGCGCCCGTTGTTCATATTGGTGTGGGAGTTGTGAATCTCGCCCAGCGGCGTGTTGTAGTCTCCCGTGCGCATTCCTCCGCCTCCCGCCCAGAGCATCCAGTTGCCGGCGCCATACCGCACGTTCGCTGACCCGCCGCCCTGCGCGTTCGCCGTCCCCCCAGTCGCCGAAATGTTCCCAGCCAGCCCGGCGTGCGGATTCTCCGCCAGATCGTGAATCGGGCTGACCGCGTTCACTACACCCCCGATCGCGTTCGATCCGTACAACAGCGTTGCCGGACCGCGCACCACCTCAATCCTCTCCAAGCCCGCCGGGTCGATCGGCTCGCCGTGATCCCCGGACTGCGACGATATCGTCCCGGTCCGCATCCCGTCTTCCAACACGAGCACTCGGTCGCCGTCAAACCCGCGGATCACCGGGCGGGAGGTACCGGGCCCGAAGCTGCGCTTGGCAACGCCGGCCTGGTCGTCGAGCAAGTCACCCAGTGAGGTGGAGCCGGACTTCGCGGCGGTATCCAGTTGGGTCACCGTAGCGACCGATTGAAATGATTCCAGCAACGTCTCCTCGCGCGAAGACGCCGTGACGGTCACGGTTTCACGCAGGGGCGAAAAATCGAGGTTGAAATTGACCGATGCCACTTCGCCCGGCCTCACCTGTACGCGCTGGCGAGCATCGCTCAAGCTGTGCATGTGCGCCACTAGTTCATAGGTGCCCGGCGCGATGTTGTCGAACCGGAACTCGCCGTTGCTGTTGACATCGGCTTTTCGTCCCAGCTTAGGAATGAGAACGTCGGCGTGATGGAGGGGTACGCCGGAGGAGTTCAGCGTAACCGTGCCCTGAATTGAACCCGAGGTCTGGGACCACGCCGCAGTCGCCACGAGCAGGAGGAGGATCAAGAAGCGCGAGACCATGCTTTCAAGAGGAGTATCGCGCCAGGTGCGTTTGAAAACAAAGCAAATACCGGCATGCGGGCCTGTTACGGTGGTGAACGGCCCCCTGAAAGCCATAGGCGGATTCGCGAGCGGAGGTTTGGGACCCTTGATACAATCGGCTGGGGTTTCGTGCGACGCAGACGTCACCTCGGCATCTAGCAAGAACAGAGCATCCGGGATCTAACGAGCATGCCCAGATATTTTCGCCTGGAAGAAGCAACCCGCCTTCTCACCCGAGTAGCGCCCCTGATCGGGCAGGCAGTGGCCCTCAAGAAGGCGCACGACGCTGCCGAGGAAGCCCTCCAGGCCATCAACCGGAAGGTGGCCATGTCAGGAGGCATGATTCTCGACCGGCGGCAGTTGCTGGAGCAGCGCAGCCAGCGGCAGACCACCGCACAGCAGTTGAACGAGGTCTTGGGAGAGGTAGAGGCGATCGGCTGCCATGTCAAGGATCTCGACATGGGGTTGATCGACTTTCCCTCGCTGTATCGCGGCGACGAGGTCTGCCTGTGCTGGCGGCTGGGCGAGAAGAGCATCGACTTCTGGCACGGGACCCATGAGGGATTCCGGGGGCGCAAACCGATTGACGCCGATTTCCTGCAACATCACACCGGAGGCGAGGCCGAGGTTTGACACTCCATTCGGCCCGCCGCTACACTTAAAAAGATAGTTTTCTAGGAGATCAAGCGCTTCCGGATGCTTTTGCCGAAGGAGTTAGTCAATTACCTGGCCCGCCAGATCGTGAAGCAGTTGACGCCCCTCACGGTAGAAACGTCCGACCCCGTGGCCGCCGCGGAAGCGATTGGCGGCATTATTTTGGAAGAGTTGATGACCGAGGACCGTCTGAACGAGGAGGTCCGGGAGATCTTGTCCCAGTACTCCGAGTACATGCGCCGCGAGGGTGTCAGCTACCAGGAGATGTTCCGCAAGATCAAGAACACGCTGATTTCGCAGCGGAAGGTGGTTCGCGCCGCCGGCCGGGATACGGGCGACAGCATGAAGCTGTCCCGCGACAAAGTGACGGATATTTCCCACAAAGTGATTGAAATGATCCGCAGATCGCGGCTGTTCCGCCTGAAGAAGGCCGAGAACGACGCGCGTCTCCAGGTAGTGAAGGCGATAACCGAACTCCTACAGACCGAAGACCGGGTGGACCGGGCGGCGCGACAGAAGATCCGGTCGCAGAAGCGGGAAATCACCGAAGGCACCGACGAGTGGCAGTTGCTCCACAAACGGTACTATGCCGAAGAGTTGAAAAAATTCGGCATCGAGTTGGGTTCGGCCTGAGTCCTTCCTATGTCTCGCCCCGCAATCGTGGTGGTGGGCAGTCTCAACATGGATTTTGTTGTCAAGGTGCAAGCCTTACCTGCACCCGGACAGACTGTTCTGGGTTCGGATTTCCGCATGATCCCCGGTGGCAAAGGCGCGAATCAGGCATGCGGCGCTGGCCGGCTGGCCGGTTCCGGCCACGATATCAGGATGATCGGGTGCGTCGGCTACGACCTGTTCGCCGATCATCTCAAGGCGAGTCTATCCGCGGCCGGGGTCGACATTTCCTCCATCCGTTCGACGAAATCGGCAGCCACCGGAATTGCAACCATCTGGGTGGAGCCAGGCGGGCAGAACTCGATCGTGGTGGCGCCCGGCGCCAATGGCGCCCTCGATAAGCGAGACGCGGAAAGCTGGCGGACCACAATGCGGAACGCCGCCTGGGTGTTGTTTCAACTCGAGACGCCGCTCGATGTGGTGGACACAGCGCTGGCAGTGGCCCGGGCGGGCGGCGCCCAGACAATGCTCGATCCGGCGCCGGCCCGGCATTTGCCCGGGGAGTTGCTGCGCCACGTTTCTTTGCTCACACCCAACGAGACGGAAGCTTCCATTCTGCTGGGCAGTCCGGCACAACGCATCGAACCGGATCGCGCCCATGAGATGACGGCGGCTCTGCTCCGTCTGGGTGTGCAGGCCGTGGTGCTCAAACTGGGTGATGCCGGCTGCTTTTATGATGACGGCGTTCGCGCGCAGTATTCCCGCGGGTTTGTGGTTGATGCCGTGGACGCGACGGCGGCGGGCGACACCTTCAATGCGGCGCTGGCCGTGGCCCTGGCGGAAAAGCGCCCGAAAGCCGAGGCGCTCCGGTTTGCCAACGCAGCCGCGGCAATCAGCGTCACGCGGATGGGGGCCCAGGCGAGCATCCCGGTTCGTGGCGAGGTCGACAGATTTCTGGAGGTGCATCGGGATGGCTAAGACGTTGCTTGCCATGGGCGCACATTACGACGACTGTGTCTTCGGTGTGCCGGGCATCATGCTCCAGGCGATTGCCAGAAAGTGGCGCGTCGTGATCGCGTCGCTGATTGGCGACTACCGCAACTGGCCTCCGGCCAAGGGGCGACACGAACAACTCCTCACCGGGTGCTCGGAACTGGCGCACTACTACGGGGCCGAGATGCGGTTCCTGAACTTCGCTTCTCACCTGTTTGATGTGACTAGCGAGAACAAGAAGGCCGTGTCGGAACTGGTGATGGACGTCAAACCCGACGTAGCATTGATCCTGTTTCCTCATGACCATCACGACGACCACCGGGTAGCGTCGCCTCTTTGCGAGATCGCGCTCAAACATGCGGGGCAAATCCTGGGCCGGGAAGGCCACCGGGCGCCGGCGGACATCTACTGGTACGATAATGGCCCTCGCCACACGATCGGCTTCGAACCCGACACCTTCGTCGATGTCACCACCCAGTGGACCCCTGCCAGCGAATGGCTGGGCCGGTTGATGGCGCTCCAGCGCGGCCAGGAATACGATGCACGGAAGGCCGACAGCGCCGTCGAGCTGAAGGAGTCGATCGCCTCCTACCGCGGGCGAACCTGCGGCGTACGCCACGCGGAAGCCCTCAAGTCGCTGCAACAGCGCCCGCGCGACATTCTGTCTTGAAGATCACTGGACACTGACTGCTCCATAGTGGCTTTCCACATAATTGTCTAGGATTTCAATGAATTCCTGGACAATGTGATCCCCACGCAGCGTGAGTTTCAGCTTGCCGTCCACGTACACCGGTGCCACGGGTTCCTCAAACGTCCCTGGCAACGAGATGCCGAGGTGAGCGTGCTTGGACTCGCCCGGACCATTTACGATACAACCCATCACCGCCACCCGCATTTCCTCTACCCCCGGATAGGATTCCTTCCACACCGGCATCTTCTCGCGGAGGTAGGTTTGAATTTGATCCGCCATATCCTGGAAGAAGGTGCTGGTCGTCCGGCCACAACCGGGGCATGCCGTAACTTGCGGGGAAAAACTGCGAATGCCCAGCGCCTGAAGAATCTCCTGGCAGACACGGACCTCTTCGGTCCGGTCTCCGTTCGGCAGCGGTGTGAGAGACGCGCGAATCGTGTCGCCAATGCCTTCCTGCAGGAGCACGGAGAGCGCCGCCGTCGTCGCCACAATGCCCTTGCTTCCCAGTCCCGCTTCCGTCAAGCCCAGGTGAAGCGGATAGTCGCATTGGGCAGCGAGGTCGCGGTAGACGGTGATCAGGTCCTGCACATTGCTGACCTTCGCGCTGAGAATGATCTTGTCCGGCGCCAGGCCGAAGTTGACCGCTGCCGCCGCCGAAAGCAGACAACTGGCGACAATCGCCTTCATGGTCACTGTCTGCGCGTCGAGAGGTTCCGGTGAGCCGGCGTTCTCATCCATCATTCGCGTGAGCAACGCGCCATCAAGCGACCCCCAGTTGACGCCGATCCGAACCGGCTTGTTGTAGTGGATCGCGCACTCGATCATAGTGCGAAAGTTGTCGTCGTGCTTCTTGCCGATGTTGACGTTTCCGGGGTTAATCCGGTACTTGGCGAGAGCGCGGGCGCAGTCCGGATATTTTTTCAGCAGCAGATGGCCGTTGTAGTGAAAATCGCCCACAACCGGTACCGTGATGCCGAACATCCGCAGGGTATCGACGATCTTGGGGACCGCCCGAGCCGCCTCATCGGTGTTCACCGTGACGCGAACAATTTCGGATCCCGCCTGGGCTAAGGCCATCACTTGATTGACCGTAGAAGTGACGTCAGCCGTGTCCGTGTTCGTCATCGACTGGACGACGATCGGATGTCCGCCGCCCAGTTTCACGCCACCGATATCGGCCACCAGCGACTTACGTCGCGCTTTTACTGCCATGATGCAATTCTACCAATCCGCCCTGCTTCCCCCACCAAATACGCCCGCGCATGGGTCGTAAACCCAGTCGGCGGTCGGAAGCGACTTACTCAAGACTTATCTTCGGATGAAGCGCCGCTATCGGAAAAGGTCGTGCTCGGGGTTGCGAAGCAGGTGCTGGGCGGCGCCTTCGCCCTCTTGGTAGTCGAACCCGCGAATGATACAGGCGGGCACGCCGCTGTTTTTGCGGAACAGCAGTCCCGCCGCGGCGGCGAGTTGATCGGCTTCGGCCAGTACGGTGGCGCGGAGCGTGTAGCCGTGCGGGTCGGACTGGTGTCGGTGATCCCGCAGAGCGACCATGCCGTGGACCCCAATGGCGACATCGACGAGACCTTCGCGCCACGGGCGGCCGAACGTGTCGGAAATGATGACCGGTATGTGGAGTCCCGTGGCTGTCTCCACGGCACCGGCGATGTGCGCGGCGGACCCGTCGGCATCCAGCGGCAATAAAGAGGCGGTGGTCCCGCCGTCGACGTTCGAGAGATCCACGCCCCCGTTCGCGCAGACAAACCCCTGGTGTGTTTCCACAATCAAAACGCCGTGGTCCATACGGACGATGCGCTTGGTTTCGCCGAGGATGACTTCGATCAGCCGGGCATCTTTGCCGCCCAGTGTCCGCGCAACGCTCACGGCGAATTCCGACGGCGTGACGGTGTCCAGGCGCACCAGCCGCCCTTCGGCCTTCGACACCACTTTCTGAGCGACGACGAGAACATCCCCGCGGTGGAGCGGGCCGGGCAGCGCACGCCCAATCAATTCGCCCAGCGCGTCGCCGGGTGTTACTTCCGGAATGCCCGCCACAGGCGCCAGTTGGATCATGGCAGTCTCTGTTTCAGGTCGAACGTATCCACCACTCGGCGCGTCCGGGTGACCCGGTCCACGGTAAGGAAGCGCCTCAACTCCACTGGCGAGTCAAGATCGAGACCGATCTGGTCGTTCTCGAGAATCACCAGCGGATAGCCGGTAGCCTCAGCCGCCGCGCGGTGGGGAAGAAAACTGTCGTTCCCAAACCGCAAAGGAAACAGCCCGGCGGGCCGTCGGATCACGGCGTTGGTGCCGCGTCCGTCCCAGCCGGGGACGAGGAGCGTCCCTCGGGCGGGAGCCCCCTCCACGATCCCCGCGACATCTTTGGCCCGGAGCAGCGGAATATCAGCCGGCACCACCAGTGTTCCCCCGGCTCCCTGCTCGATTGCATGCGCAGTAGCAGCCTCAACCGCGGCCGTCTCGCTCTGGCAAACCTCTTCCATCAGAGTCTCCATCCCGAGGCCTTCAGCCTTTGCAGCCACACGCGGATCTCCCGTCACGATGAGCACCCGCATCCCCGCATACTCGGCAAAGGCGGACAAGACATCGTCGACCATGGCTTCGATCAGCAGCGCGCGCTCCGGCGGAGACAAGACCGGCGACAGACGGGTTTTGCCGTTGTACAGGTCCTTGATGGGAATGATCGCCCAGATGTCACTGCGCCCCGGCATCCAGAGTCTCCTTCGCAAGGCGCTCCGCCAGAGCTGTGCCACTCATGAGAATACTCGTGAAGACAGGCCTGACGCCCAACGCTTCCATCTCGGGGCCCAACGCCGCGTCGCCCGCGTCACACAGCAGGACATCGAGGAACGACTGGTAGGCCATAGCAACACCGACAGCCGTCGTGGGCCAGCCGCGCATCGCCATCAATCGCGCCGCCGGACCGCTGAAGGCCGCCGATCCGGTGATCGGCGAAATGGCGGCGACTCGGGCGGCCGTCGTATTCAAAGCTTCCGTGATGCCCGGAACAGCGAGGATAGGGCCGACACTCGTCACCGGATTGCTCGGCGCGATGACGACGATGGCAGCCTCGTGGATCGCGTCGATGACGCCCGGCGCGGGCCGCGCCCCGGCGGCGCCCTCGAATCGCACAGCGTGCACCGCCCCCGCGTGGCGGCGGTGAACGAAGAATTCCTGGAAGGGAACGTCGCCGTCGTCCATCGTGACGATAGTCCGCACGCGAGCGTCGGTCATGGGCAGCACATGGCTGGCGATGCCCCAGCGTGCGCAGAGCGTCGCGGTCACTTCGCTCAACGGCACGCCCGCGCGGAGTTGTTCACTGCGAAAGAGGTGGGTGGCAAGGTCGCGATCGCCGAGGTTGAACCAGCTTGCTCTGCCGAGCGCGGCCATGGCATCGCGGCAATGAAAGGTCTCTTCCCTCCGGCCCCAGCCGCGCTGGGGATCGAGGAGGCCGCCGAGTTCGTAGCAGATGGTGTCCAGATCGGGCGAAACGTGCAAGCCCCACCATTCGAGATCGTCGCCCGTGTTGACGATCACGGTGAGCTCACGCGGGTCAACGACACGGACGAGGCCACGGACGAACTTGGCTGCGCCGGTACCGCCGGCAAGAACCACCACCTTCATGAGCGTGCCGTGGTCCGGTAGCGGAATTCGTTGGAGTGCGTGATCTGCGTGTAGGATTCAAGCACAGGGGCGCGTGCGGGTTCCTGCATCTCGTCCGACTCTCCAAACGTCCTGAGGAGGCGATAGGTGGTGGAGCGCTCGGCTGGCGACCGCCCCGCCGCGCGGATCCAGCGCCGCATCTCGCGAGGCATAAGGAAATGGCCGTGGTCCGCACCGGCCGCCGTCGAGATGCTCTCGTTCATCAACGTCCCGCCGAAGTCGTTCGCACCCGCTGCCAGGCATTGCGCGGCGAACGACGGACCCTGTTTCACCCACGACACCTGAACATTGTCGATGGCCCCTTGCAGAACCAGGCGCGACACGGCGTACACGCGCCGCACTTCGTCTTCGGTAGCG
>JAEUQD010000232.1 GCA_016789925.1 Bryobacterales bacterium
CGGGAAACTCACGTGGCGCGGCGAAAAGCTTAACCAGCCGGGGAATCGCTACCCCACGCACGCCATCGGCCCTATTTCGCAATGGCTCGGCATTCACCGCGGCGATCGTTTTGTCTCGATTTCGTCGCAATCCAGCCGGGCGGGTGGTCTCGCCGAATACACGCGCCGCAAGTTCGGCGCCGATTCTCCACAGATGAAAGTGACTGCCGCCGGCGACTCGAACGTCTCGCTCATCCGCACCGCCCTGGGACGCCTGATCGAGTTACGCTACGACGTGCTGTCTCCGCGACCGCATCCCAGCACGACTTACCATAACCTGCAAGGCACGCTCGGTTCCTATCGCGACGAAGAACGGCGTCAGGAAATCTGGCTCGACAAGCGGTCGGCGAAAGTCGCATGGGAGCCGTTTGAGCCCTTCATCAGCGAATTCGACCACCCGCTCTGGAAGCAGAACAAGGGGGGCGGCGGCGAAGCAATGCACCGTGGGGCCGACCAACTGATGCTGGCCGACTTCGCGAGTTCCTTGCTGGAGGGCCGCGACTCCCCGGTGAATGTCTACGATGCCGCGGCGTGGAGCGCCATCATCGATTTATCCGCCCGCAGTGTCGTAGCCGGTGGAGCGCCGCAGGAGTTCCCCGACTTCAGCGCTGCCTAATAGGCAAAGATCGCGATGATTTTGAAGGATAGCCAGCCGACCAGCGCCGCCGCCGGGATGGTCAGCACCCACGCCCAGAGGATGTTGGTGGCTACACCCCAGCGCACTGCTTTGACGCGCTGAATGGAACCCACGCCGGCAATCGCACCCGCCACCGTGTGCGTGGTGGATACCGGCTTGCCGATGATCGTCGCGAAGATAATCGATAGGCCCGCCGCCGTCTCTGCGCAGAAACCGGAGCGCGGCGTCAGCCGCGTGAGGCGCCCGCCCATCGTGTGAATGATGCGCCACCCTCCCGACAAGGTCCCCAGTGCAATTGCCCCGTGCGCCGACAGAATCACCCAGATCGGCACCTCAAAGCTGGGTAGCAGCTTCGCCGTGACCAGCACACCCGTGATGATGCCCATCGTCTTTTGCGCGTCGTTCGTCCCGTGGGAATAGGAAAAGAACGCCGCCGATACCAACTGCAGCTTTCGGAACCACCCATCCATGTTCTTCGGCGAGGCGTTACGGAATATCCACATCACCGCCACCATCAGCAGGTAGGCGAGGGTTAACCCAATGAGCGGGGCAATGAAGATGAACAGCAGCGTGTCGCGCCATTTGGGTCCCCACAGGATGGCCGTCAGACCAGCCTTGGCGATGGCCGCTCCGGCGTATCCGCCAATAAGAGCATGGGACGAACTCGAGGGCAGTCCCCAGTACCAGGTAATGAGATCCCACACGATGGCCCCCAGGAGGCCGGCGAGAATCACATAGCTGTCGACCTTGGAGAGATCCACCAACCCTTGCCCGACAGTCGTCGCCACGGCGGTTCCAAAGCTGAACGCCGATACGAAATTCCAGAATGCCGCCCACAGCACCGCTTGGAACGGCGAGAGCACTCGCGTCGCTACAATCGTCGCTACCGAATTGGCGGCGTCGTGAAAGCCATTGATGTAGTCGAAGATCAGGGCAACGGCGATAACGACAACGACCAGAACCGGGATGTCCATGCAGGAGACTTTAGCTGTTCTTCACCACTACGCCCTGGAGCACGTCGACCACGTCCTCGCAGCAATCGGTGGTACTTTCAATGATCTCGTACACTTCTTTCAATTTGATGAGTTGGATGGGATCTTTCTCCGAGCGGAACAACTCCGCGATGGCCCGGCGAACAATCTGGTCGGCGGCGTCTTCCAACCGGTTGATCTCGATACAGTGTTCGAGCAAGGGCTTTTCTTCGCTCAGCGCTTCAAACGCCTTCAGCAGGGAGTGCCCGCAGGCGACAATCAAACCGGTCAACTCGACCACCTCGGGTGGAACGGGGTCGACCTGGTAGGCCACCAGGCGGTACATCGTCTCCTCAATCCCGTCGGTGACGTCGTCCAGGTGAGAAGCGAGTGAGTGGATGTCCTCGGGATCGAGCGGCGTAATGAAGGTCGAGTTCAGCCGCGTGAAAATCTCGTGGATGATCTCGTCGCCCTTTTGCTCCAGGGCCCGGACCACGGGCTCAGCCTGGGAAAGATAGGGGTTGCCTCGCTTCACCGCGTCGTGCAACGCGGCGGCGGATTCACAAATTACTTTCACCTGTTCGAGAAAGTAGGTGAAAAACTTCTCGGAGCGCGGAAGCAGTCTCATAACAGCGGCTTACGAGAGCAGTCCAGACGGTTCATAGCTTGACTCATCAGTGTCTCAATTCGTGGAAGCGTTGGTCAAATGACAAATCCGTTACAAAATGTTCAGAAGCTCTTCGGAGCGCTCCCCAGCGGCTTCCAAATCGAGCAGCCGCGGGTCCAGCAACCGGTGCGTGTCGACGTTCCCCATCGCCGACAGCAGGTTTTGCTTCAGGTTCGGGTGTTCCTGTTCGATCTCGGCGAACATGTCCCGCAGCGTCCGGCGTACGGTTCCGGTCTTCTGCGAACAGCCGCAAGGGATCACCGGGGCGCCGAGGGTTTCGGCGAAGGCTCGCGTAATATCTTCAGTGACAAAACAGAGCGGGCGTACCAAACGGAACTGCTTGTCGCGCGAGTAGGTGATCGGCGGCAGCGCCGAAAGCCGACCCGTGAACATCGCATTGCGCAGGAACGACTCGCAGAAATCATCCGCCGTGTGCCCGAACGCGATCACATTGGCCCCCAACCCGGAAACGACTTCGTAGACCGCGCGCCGCCGGTAGCGCGAACACAGATCGCAGCCGTGGCCGGGCTGGTCGTGCAACAGCCGGAAGGAAGGCTTGTCGTGGAAATAGGTCCAGTCGATGCCCCTCCCACGCAGCCACTCGCCGAGAGGTTCGATCGGCCGCAGAAACTTGCCTTGCGCGATCGTGAAAGCGCACACCGTAAACTGCACGGGTGCGCGTTTCTGCAACAGCAAAAGCGCCTCGAGCAGTGTCACGGAGTCCTTGCCGCCGCTCAACGCCACGGCCACCCGGTCACCGTCTCTGATCATTTGGAAGCGGCTGATGGCCTCCCCCACTTTGCGCAAGAGCGCTTTTTCAAGCTCCACGGTCCTATTATATTGGGGTGACTCCAGCACGGCGCGCGGCTTTTCAGGTTTTGCTTCG
>JAEUQD010000259.1 GCA_016789925.1 Bryobacterales bacterium
CTCGTTGAACCTGGCGGCCACGATTCTGGGTCTGAACGCATTCGCGCTGACCGGAGAGGAAAAGTACCGCCAGTGGGTGCTCGACTATGTGGGCGCCTGGAAGGAGCGCACCGCGCAAACCGGCGGCAACATCCCGAGCAACATTGGGTTGAACGGCAAGCCCGGCGGCGAATACAGCGGCCAGTGGTGGAAAGGGACCTACGGCTGGAATTTCACCATTTTCGACGGCGAATTGGAGCAGATTGCCCACCGCAACTATTTCACCGACGGTTCTTGGCCCGGCTTCAGCAATGCGCTGTTGCTGAGCGGCGACCAGAGCTTCGTACAGGTCCTTCGCCGGCAGTTGGAGAACATCCAGGCTCAGAAGAAGGTCGAGAACGGGCAGACTCTCTATCCGCAGATGTACGGCGATCCGAAGGGCTACAAATACAACGGCGCCCCCAGTTGGTATCAGTACACTCCGAATGCCCGCACCGACCGCTGGGCCGAGATCTACTTCTGGTCGATGGACAAAAGCGTCTTGGCCAACGTGCCGCTGGCCACCGAGTATCGCGGGCGCAGCGGACAGCGTGACGGCTACAGCGAACCGGATCGCGCCGACACATTCATCGGTTACCTGGAAGGAAAGTTGCCGAGCTTCCCGGAAAGGGTTCTCGCGGACGACCTGCTGCGGGTGCGGCGCAAGATGGACATGATGAGGGCCGATAACACCACCGCCGATTCGCGCCTGGCCGACTATCTGCTGGACTTCAATCCCGCAACAACGAACGCACTGGTAAATCTGACCATGGGCGGTTATTTCTCGCGTGGCCGGATTTGGGTGCTGCACAGCCGGTTCCGCTATTTCGACCCCGTGAAGCGCCGCGCCGGTCTTCCTGAGGATGTGGGTGCCCTGGTCGAGAAACTGGGAGCCTCGTCGGCTTCTGTGCAGTTGGTGAACGTCAATCCACTCCAACCCCGTGAGGTTGTCGTCCAGGCCGGCGGCTATGGCGAGCACCGCTTTGACTCGGTGACGGTGGACGGCAAAACAGTCCGCGTGGATGGTCCGGTGCTGACCGTGCGGCTTGAGCCTGCCAGCGGCGCACGCCTCGAGTTTCAAATGACCCGCTATGCCAACAAACCTACCTTCGCCTTTCCCTGGGACCGTGGCTGGTATGGGAAGCAGTAGGCGCGCCTTCGTATCCGGCCTGCTGGGAGCGACTGCGATCGAGGCCCAGAAGCCGCAGTATCGATGGAAACAAATCACCGGCCAGGCAGCATTCGCGCCGCGCGACGGAGCCGGAGCGCTGTCCTTCCGCGGGCGCATGTGGTTGATCGGCGGCTGGAACCCGAAAGACAAAACGCACTTCCCACGAATTTGTAGCAACGACGTCTGGTCGTCGCCGGACGGCGCGGCGTGGACGATGGAGAAGCCTAATACTTTTCGCGACTCCTCGTTCGACGCCGCCGCCGACTGGGAAGGCCGCCACACCGCCGGCTATGCGGTGTTGAATGGCAAAATGTGGATCGTCGGCGGCGACGTCAATCAGAAGCACTATCAAAACGATGTCTGGAGTTCCGCCGATGGCCGCCGCTGGGATCGCGTCTCCGCGAACATGCCGTGGGCTCCGCGCGCGCTGCACTACACCGTGGCGCATAAGGGATGGCTGTGGGTGGTCGGCGGGCAAACCATGCCTGCGTTTTCGCCGAGCCCGGAACGCTTCTATCGTGACGTCTGGCGCTCGCGAAACGGCGCGGACTGGGAACAGGTAAAGCCGCGCGAGCCCTACTGGGATCCTCGTGGGATGATCGGCGGAGCAGCGGTGTTTCGCGACCGCATCTGGATTCTTGGCGGCGGAACCTACGACACGCCCACCACTCCCAAACGGCGGTTTTACAACGACGTCTGGAGCAGCGCCGATGGCGTTGAGTGGACGCGCCACACCGCCCGTGCCCAGTTTCCGGCCCGCCAGTATCACGACGTCGCCGTGTGGGACAACAAACTCTGGGTGATGGAAGGCTATGCGGAACCGGCAGGCAACCGCAACGATGTCTGGTGGTCGGCCGATGGCGTCGACTGGGCCGAGGCGCCGGGAACGCCCTGGAAGCCGCGCCATGCGTCGAGCCTCTTCCTGCATAACAACGCGCTGTGGATGGTGGCCGGCAACAATATGGAAAGCGACGTCTGGCGGCTCGAACGGGTAGGGTAAGATGTTCCGCTTTCCCCTGCCGCCCGATGCGGAACTGAGGCTGCTACTGCCTGAGCACGCCGACGAGTTGTTCGCGGTTTGCGACGCCAATCGCCTTCGCTTGTCCCAATTCCTGCCTTGGATCGACACGACATATTCCGCGCACGACACACGATCCTTCATCGTGAGAGCTCTCGGTCAGTTCGCGGCCGGTGATGGGTTCCATGCGGGCATTTGGTGCGGGGGCCGGCTGGCGGGCTGCATCGGCCTGCACAAGATCGACTGGTTGAACCGCTGCGTATCGATCGGCTACTGGGTGTCTGAGGAATTCTCGGGCCGCGGTCTGGTTACGCGTGCCGCCGCCGCGTGTACCGCCTACTGCTTCGACGAGTTGAAGCTGCACCGCGTCGAGATTCGCTGCGCGGTGGAAAACAAAGCCTCGTGCCGCGTGGCTGAACGTCTCGGTTTCGAGCGCGAAGGCATCCTGCGCGGAGCGCAGAAGGTCCGCGACCGCTACTTTGACATGCTCATCTTCTCGAAGCTGGCACAACCTTGATTTCGAAGATGCGTGGCCAGAGTTTGCCAGTCACGAACAGGCGGTCGCCCTTGGCGTCGTAGGCAATGCCATTCAAGACATCCACGCCGGAGTTGCGCTCGGCGGGCGTCAGTAACCCGCTGACATCCACCCATCCCAATACTTTCCCCGTCATGGGCGAAATGCGCGCGATCTTTTCCGATTGCCAGACGTTCGCCCAAACCTCACCTTTCACAAACTCCAACTCATTCAGGTAACGGACCGGAGCGCCCGCATCGGTCACCGTAAGTCGCGCCGTTTCGCGCAAAGTCTTGGGGTCGAAATAACGCAACGCCGCCGACCCATCGCTTAGAATCAGGTTGCGGCCGTCGTTGGTCAATCCCCAACCCTCCCCGGTATAGCGAAAAGTCTCCAGCGGGCGGAACGTCGCCACATCATAGACAAAGCCGATACCCGACGTCCAGGTGAGCTGAAAGAGTTTCCCGTTCAGAACGGTGATTCCTTCGCCAAAGTACTCCTGGGGCAAGGCTGCCTGTTGCAGAACGGCGCCGGTTTCCAGCTTCACTTTGCGAATGCTGGAGCGTCCATTGAGCCCCGTCCCTTCATAGAGCACTCCATCGACGTATTGGAGACCTTGCGTGAACGCGGCTCGATCGTGAGGATAAGCTCTGACAACGCGATAGCCAGAGATGGGCGTCTGTGCGGGTAAGCAGCCGCAGAGCGCCAGTGAAGCCAGCAGGACTGCACGCAAGGTCAGCCGCCAATCAGTGCCAGTGCGCCTTCCAGTTCGCTCCGCGTGTGGGAGTCGCCGCTGCGCTGCGTCGCCTCAATCCCCTGCCGGTACATGGCTCGCGCCTCGTCCAGGCGGCCCAGTTTCTCCAGCGTCTGCCCACCGTGGAAGTAAGCCGCGGCGTAGGTATCGTCCCGGGCGATGATGTCGCTGAAAACCTCCGCCGCGGCGGCCAGATCTCCGGAGTTCAACGTCTCCATTGCGAGCATGTAGCGAAAGCGGCTATTGGTTGGGTCTTGCTCGAGCAGGCCCTTCAGTGCTTCAATTCGTCCGGCCATGTAATCTCACATTATATCGGCGTGTATCAAAAAACCCCGCCGGTCAATTCGACACCGAGTCCCGGACCTTGTGGGATCAAGTACTCTGCACCTTCCAAACGGACCGGATCTTTGAGGAAACGGTTCGCCATCTCGACGACTTTCGGGTTGAACTCGC
>JAEUQD010000263.1 GCA_016789925.1 Bryobacterales bacterium
CGCTACCCACTCGATGGCGTCATAGCCGTCGGGTCCTTCGTTGATAAAGGCGTAGAAATCCCCCGCCGATTCGAACCGCCCGCGCACATCCTGGGCGACGACGGCGTAGCCGCGGGCGGCGAAAAAGTTGCCGGCCGAGCGTAGTCCGGCTTTGTTGTAGGGTGTCCGGTAGATAACGGTGGGAAAGCGGCCGGACGTGTCCGGCAGATAGACATCGGCAGCCAACGCCACGCCGTCGCGCATCGGGACCCTGACGTTTGGGTCGACCTTGACCGAGTACTTGGGCGGGGACGCCGCCGGGAGGAGGGCGGCCAGAAGCAGTAACCAGAATCGCGGCATAGGCGAACTGGGGCAGCATATCACGGTCTGCCCCCCGGGTTGACATTCAACCCAGGCAAGCGGTATCCCGTAACAATGACTCGCCGGAGCTTTATCGAGGTTGGCAGCGCAGCCGCGCTGGCGGCGCAACCACAGCCCAAGCCGGGACGCCTGCTGATTGACACGCACCTGGAAGTGTGGACTTTCGATAAGCGATTCCCGTTTGCCCACCCGGAGAATCCCAACTTGAAGCGGGTGACTATGGCCGGTCCGATCCAAAACCAGGTGGAACAGATGAAGGACTTCGGGATGAAGTACGCGGTTTTGATCAACCCGCGCTACTTCGGCTGGGACAACTCCTACATCGCCCACAGCCGCAAGAGCTATCCGAACCTGTTTGTGGCGCACGGTCTGATCAACCCGCTGGACCCGAAGGTCCACGAACGGCTGCGCTATTGGGTAGTGGAACACGGCTTCCAGGGCATGCGGTTCAGCCCCATTTATCATCCGAAGGCAACGTGGCTGAATTCGCCCGAACACTACCCGCTCTGGAAAGAGGCGGAGAAACTGGGCGCCGTCTTCAATTTCTACATTCTGCCCCACCAGATGCCGATGCTGGAGGATATGTGTGGACGGTTTCCGGGCGTCAAGGTCGTGATCGACCATGCGGGCAAGCCGAATCTGAAATTGGAAGATCCGTGGACGGAATTCAAGAAGATGTTTCGTCTGAAAAAATTTCCCCAGGTGTGGATTTCGAATTCCGAACCGTATGAGATGTCGGAGATGAAATCCTATCCTTACCCCGACACGTGGCCCTTCTACAAAGCAATTTACGAAGAGTTTGGGCCGAAACAGCTGGTGTGGGGAACTGGGTACCCGCGTCCCCGATGGGAGCTGCCCATGGATAAAGAGCTCGAATTCGTTGAAAAATATTGTGATTTTTATTCCGCTGAAGCCCGCGAGCTACTACTGGGAAAGAACGCGCTGAACATTTGGAGGTTCCCGGTCTAGGCTCCTTGATTCAAGGGAATATATTCCTGCTGAGGTATTTTGCCGATAACACTTCAGAAAGTGGCAACGCCTCGGCATGTCCTATCGTCTCGAGAAATGGTTGGGAGTTCTGGCCGTGGCCGCGGCGGTGGCCGCTGGAGGGATCTTTCTTGCGCGCACCGATCGGATGCTGCCCGATTCCTCGCCCCCGAAGCCAGGTGAGATCCGTCCACCAGGCGAGCAAGTGCGCACGGGAGTGCGACACGTCTACCCCTACTCGGTGGTCCCCGGTGGGGCGTACAGCGCCATCGAGGCCGTGTGGGCGGCCCAGCGGGACCGGACGGTGGCCAAGCATTACAGCGGCATAGACCTGAAGAACCTGAAGCCCATCGTTCTGAAGCAGGCCAGGACGGCCTTCGTATCCTATCGGGTAGGCGAGGACGTGTTGTGGACCAAGAAGCCGGTCACGATTGCGGCCGGTGAAGCCGTTCTGACCGACGGGAGAGAGAAGATTCGGGCGCGTTGCGGCAACCGGATCTCAGAACGCGCCGCGCTGCCCGTTGGCAAGGCCGAGCCGATGGAAGTGGCCGAGGACAAGCCTACCGCGGATTTGGTCCTGATGGAAGACGAAGCGGAACTGAAGTCGGCGGCGGCTCAGGAGTTGGGGAACGCGGGCGAGGAATTATTGTCGTATTCAAGCCTGCCTTCCGAGCCGGACACCGGGTGGTGGCCGATGTTCCCGGTGGCGGGCGGTGTGGGTAGCGCCGGTGGCGGAGGAGGAGGCGGAACTGGCGGTGGCGGGAGCATGACTCCTGGGACGCCGGGTGAGCCCTCCGCCCCTTCCGGAGAACCGGGAAGCGTTGTTCCGCCCGTGGATTTGCTGGCCCCGGGTCTGCCACCGGGTTGGCCGGGAACACCGCCAGCAATTCCGCCCTTTATTCCCCAGGTTCCGAATCCGAGCGATTCCGGAGTGCCCCCTCCGCCCGGTAAACCCCTGCTGTGGGAGCCTGAAGAGCCGGATACACCGGGAATGCCCGGGACGCCAGGAACTCCCGGGACACCGGGCACGCCAGGGACACCTGGAACGCCAGGGACACCAGGGACGCCAGGAACTCCCGGGACACCGGGAACTCCCGGGACACCGGGCACGCCAAGGGCACCAGGAACACCCGAGTTCCCCCCGACCGAGAAGCCGCCTGACAGGCCACCGATTATCCCACGAGATACGCCTGAGGACTTCCAGCCCGTTCCGGAGCCGACGACTTACGTCCTGGTAGGTGCAGCTTTGTCGCTGCTCGGCGTGCTCAAGGTTCGGGCTCGACGCCGGGCGACGGCTCCAAAGTAACAGCCTCTGTGGGCTAGAAACTAATCTTGGCCGCCAGCATTGTTTGCCGCGAACTGCTTACAACGGTATCGCGAATCCGCCCGAAGGTGGCGCTGGTGATGGTTGTCGTCGGGAAGCCGAACGACGGCGAGTTGGTGAAATTCGTGAAGTCGGCTCGCAGCTCCAACGTTACGCGTTCGCTGAGTGGTGTTTTCTTGGCGATGCTGAGGTCAAGATTCAGCACGCGGTCCCCACGGAAGAAGTTGCGCCCCACGTTGCCCTGCTCGCCCGAACCTGGCCCGGTAAACCGTGCGCGTTCGGCTGCATTGAGGTACCACACCAAACCGTCCTCCTCGTGGACGCTGCCGTCGCTACGGCTACAACCGCTGCAATTGGCAAACGAGCCCAGAAAACTGTTGAACGTGTTTGAACCGGCGAACACACTGAATGGGCGCCCGCTGGTGACTCGGAACAATCCGCTCAGGTTCCATCCGCTGACCAAACGGTGGACCACGCCGCCGGCGTTGGAAAGAAAACGACGTCCCCGCCCGAAAGGCAACTCCTGAACGCCGATCACCTGGAATTGGTGCGTGCGGTCGAAGTCCGACAGTGCGTAGTTGAGCCGGCGGTTGTTGATGTCTTGAGGTGAGTTGCCGGCCGTCTGGCTGGTACCGGCGGAGGCCAATGTAAACGCGGGGTCGAAGGAGCGCGTGTCGAGTGATTTGGACCACGTGTAGAAGGCCTGGATGTTGGCACCGTTTTTGAAGCGCCGGTTCAAACTCAGTTGCAGTGAGTGATAGGTCGAGAAGTCGTTGGAGTCAATGACGTTCAACCCGCCCGAGAATTGGGGGTAAGGGTAGAAGAAGAACGGACCCAGTCCCGAGGCGTTGGAGAGATTCGTACCAGCCTGCGTGCGCTGGGCCAGAGCGTTGGCGACACCCCCGACATTGTTAATGCGCAAGTCCGGTCCGAATTGCCGTCGCAGGAAGGCCGCTCCCGATTCGGAGGCAGTCCGGCGGCTATCGGCAGAGGTCAGACGGTCGAGCAGCAGGCTCTCGCCGCCGGCCTGGGCGGTGCGAAACGCATCGAGGAAACCATTGGACCGGATGTCCGCCTGATTGACGTTGTAGCCGCCCAGGAGGTTGTGGGCCCGGCGTCCGAGATAGTTGACCTCGACCACCGTGCGGTCAGCCACCTGCCGTTGCACACCGAAAGACCACATATGGGTCTGGGGTGTCTCGAAGCTCGGATCGACAACCGTGTTTGTGGCCAGACTGAAGGGCACGGGCTGCGCCAAGTCCTGGGGTGTTCTGGTAGTCGTCAGCGAGGGCAGCGATTGCAGGCGTCCGCCCGCCGCGCCAAAGGCGGAGTTCACTTCGCCCAGGACGCTACCGGGCATCGAAGGAAAGACGAAGGAACTCAGCAGAAACGTCGGAACTCGGTCGTAGGCGAGCCGGTAATTGCTCCGGATCGATGTCTTGCCATCGCCAACGGGATCCCAGGCGAAGCCAATCGAGGGACTCCAGTTGTTCCAGTCGCTGTTGAAAAGCTTACCCTGCGACCAGCGCAGCGCATTCGAAGGCGCTGTTCCCGCGGCGATCGGCTGCCCGGGAGTCAGGATGGGTTGCGTGCCCGCGGAAGTTGGAGACTGGCGCGCCTCCAGGCGCAAGCCGAGATCAATCGTCAGCCGCTGGGACACCTTGAAGGTGTCCTGGAGGTAGAAATCATACTCGTAGTAGCGGGAGTCGAAATCAAAGGTGCCGGTCCGGAACCGGTTGCCGTCGGCGACAAATCCCTGTGCGACCGTACCGACGCGCCCCAGCAACAAATTGATCATCGACTCAAGAGCGGGCCGGTCGACGGCCTGGTTGATGGCTGGGGGCAGTCCGAAAGCGGTTGGGTTGACGGTGTTGATCGTACGGTCAAAATTCACCACCGGCGCGGAATTCTGGCCGCCAATGCTGCCACGGGTGTCGACGTGCTGGACAAGGCGCAGGTTCACGCCACCCTTGATGGCGTGCTTGCCGCGGAAGTAAGAGAGGTTGTCGACGAACTGGAAGGTTTTCAGCTTACGCGCATTGCTGTAGGTGGTGGCAATCGGAATGGTGATGCTGAGCGGAGCCACCAGGGTCGGTTTGGCCAGATCCTGCGCCGGGTTCGGGAAGTCGAAGAAGAACTCGCTGTATCCGGCCACAAATTCGTTCGTGACGGTCGGAATTGGATTCGTGCGCCAATTGAAGGCGTAGTTTCGCGGGGTGCGTTTGGTATCGACCAGGCAGGGTGCGCCGGGCACCCTGGGCAGGCCGCCATTGCCGCCGTCGCAAAGCGTATTCTGGAAACCCCAGTAGATGCGGCCGAACACCGTGTTCTTGTCGTTGACAATGTAATCCACTTTCGCCGTGAGGTCGCGCTGGTCCTCGGTTTCGGTCGGCCGAAAGACATATCCTGAGTAGTTCAGGCCATCACCGACACCGGTGTCAAAGCGGTTGGGCAGCGGAGTTTGGGCCAGTAACTCCCGGACGGTGGGGTCGAGGCCACGGCGGTCCGGATCGTTCTGCACAATGTTATAGCTTTGAATGGGCACGATCGGATTGCCGCTGCCATCCACGGCGGCTCCCGGTACACCGGCCGGGCGGTTCTGCCCCGTCGTATTAAAGCGGAAGATGCCGTTGCGAGCCTCCTGCGTGAGGACGGTTGCTGTTTGGGAAACACTCCGGCTGGCCGCCAGTTCCTGCCAGTTGGCGAAATAGAAGAGCTTGTTCTTCTTGATGTAGCCGCCGATGGAGCCGCCGTAGATGTTCTGGACGAACATCTGTTTCCCGATCCGGTTCAGGTTGTCTTCCCATTGGTTGGCGTTGAGCCGGGGTGTGCGGTAGAACCAGAAGGCGTTGCCGTGAACCTCGTTCGTCCCGCTCTTGGTGACCATGGCGACCTGACCGCCGCTGTTGCGCCCGAACTCCGCCGAAGCGTTCGAGGTGACGATCTTCATCTCGGCCACCGAGTCCGGGTTGACGCGGATGGGGTTGTTGCCGACACCGCCGCCAGCGCTCACTTCGTTGATATCGATGCCATCGAGGGTAAAGTTCCACGAGCGGTCGCGCGACCCGTTCATATGCCCGCCGCCGCCCGTATTGGCGCCTGAGTTCATGCCCGGCAGGTAATTGAGAATCGAGGTGGGATCGCGCCGCCGGGTGGCGACGATCGGCATTTCCTGCATCAACCGCTCGTTGACCACCGGGCCGATGTTGCCGGACTGGCTGAGTTGCACCTGCTCAGCGGTGGCCGCCACTTCGACGGTCTCGACGATGTTGCCCAGTTCGAGAGAAACGTTGACCGTTGTGGGAGAGCCCACGGACACCTGGTTACCGCGCGAGAAGAACTTCTTAAACCCGGCCATTTCCACCGCGACGGTGTAAAAGCCGATCTGGATTGCTTCGAACTGATAATCACCGGAAGCGCCGGTGGTAGTCGCGAACGTGACGCCCGTCTGGTCGTTGGTGAGCACGACACGAGCACCGTTGACAATAGCGCCACTGGAATCGGTGACCGTCCCGACGAGCCGCGACGTCGTGCCCTGCGCGAAGGCCGGCATCGTCGAAAGCAGAGACACAACAAGTAATAGAATTCCCCTGACCATTTCTAGAGGCTACCAAATCATCTGCTGTTTTTGACAATGAGCAAGGCTGCGACAATTGGTGGGCAGAGGAGATTTGCCATCGTGTCATCCCCCTTGCCGCTACTGTTCGCCGCCGCGCTGCTCTACCCCGCCCTGATCTCCGCCGCGCCCGCCAAGACCGTGCGTCTGTGCGCCGGGCAGCCGCCATCGCGTCTCATCGACCACAAGCGGTCCCAGGTGGAAGCGCTGGCCGAGGTCGACAAGACCCTGACGGAGCTGGAAGCGATGGTCCACCGGGCCGGCAAGGCCGGCTGCGATGCCTTCGCGCTCCCGGAAGATACTCTCGGCCTTCTCCATTGGGAGATGGCCAACAAGAAGGCGTTGCCCGAGGTGCTGCCGCTCGCCGTTGGCCGGATGCTCGACCGGCTGGGGCGCGCGGCCGCGAGCCATCGCATGTACCTGATCTGTTCCTCCGACACTTTCGCACCCGGCGAGAGGTACCGCAATATGGCCTTCCTCTTGGGCCGCAATGGTAAGGAAATCGGACGCTATCAGAAGGTACATCCGGCGATTCACGAGTCCGACCGCGAGCCGGGGCGCAGCTTTCCTGTGTTCGAGACACCTGATCTGGGCGGCGTCGGACTGCTCATCTGCTACGACATGGTGATGCCCGAATCCACCCGCGCGCTTGCCCTCGCCGGAGCGGACATCGTCTTTCTTGTGACATTGGGGGGCGCCACCACGGCCCGCGGCGCGCCCACGGATGTGGAGAGCCTCAATCGCGCTTCGTTCCGTACCCGTGCAGCCGACAATTACCTCTACGTCGTGGTCGCCAAGCGCGGCGACGGAGCGATGATCATCTCGCCGCAGGGCAGCGTTCTGGCGGAAGGCAAGGCGCCTGGCGACATCGTCTCTGCTGACATCAACCCATTCGTCAACCGGGCCGCCGGCGACGCCTGGAACACGCAGATTGACATGCGGGCCCGGCTGTTTCGTGAGCGCACTCCCGCCGCTTACGCCATCCTCAGCAACCCCGATCCGCCAGCGCTCCGTAAGATCCCGGTTGAGACAACTCCTGCTGAAGCCGTGCGCATCGCGGAAGGCGCCATGACGATCGGGGGTGACCGCTTCTCCGAAGCCCAGGCCCTGGCCCAGGCGGGCAAGAAACAACAAGCTATTCAGGCCTTTGAGCAGCTCCGCAAAGACTATCCCAAGACCTGGATCGACCGTGCGTCGGCGGCCCAACTGACCAAGCTGCGCGGCCAGTAACACGCCGCGGCTATACTTACCCATTGCCGGGAGATCAATCGTTCATGGCTCGCCCCATCGGGATATTGGCAGTTTGTTTCGCCCTTCAGTTTTCCTGCTCGCCCTCCAAGTCGCCGCAGTTGCCCAGCGGAGTCGCGGTTCCGTTCCTGGACGATCCGGGTGTATCCTCCGTCGAGGTAGGGAATCCCGTCTTCGAAAAGCGCCTCGTCCGTGGCTTTTATTGGGCCCACCAGGAGGCCTGGCGCTGGACCGCGCCGGAGTTCGCCGTGTCGCTGGACACGCCGGCCGTGGGTGAACCCGTATTTCTGGAACTGCGCGCCCACGCGCCCGACGAGTACATCAGCCAGGTTGGGCAGGCGACTCTCACTGCGACCGTCAACGGAGTCGAGGTCGGCAAGCACGACTGCGCAGGCAAGGGCGATGTGCAGCGCGTCTGGCCGGTCCCTGAGCGGGCGCTCACCAGGAGCCCGGTGGAAGTAGCGTTCCGCCTGGACAAGGCGGCACAGGCGAGAAATGGCACTCCGGAACGTATGCCGGCAGGCCAGCCGTTTGGGCTGATTGTGGTCGACATCAAGCTTCGGGTGGATGAAGAGAAGTCGTTGAGCCCGGCCACGGCCGTGAAAATGGCCCGCCAGGATTACCGGCGGTTGATTGCGGAACGCCGACTTAAGATGAGCGACGAGAAACGGCGGGAACTCCAGCGCCTCTTCCACGATCTCCCGGTGTGGAGCCACACGTGGTTTGACAACATGCGGATCGAGAAAACTCCGCTCGATTTGTGGATGGTGCGGCAGGTCCTCTATGAAGTTCGGCCGGAGATGATCGTCGAAACCGGCACGTGGCGGGGCGGCTCGGCGCTGTACTGGGCACAAACGCTCGATTCGCTTGGCTTGCACAACTCACGTGTTGTTACCGTGGACCTGCAGAACATTACTGCAAACGCGGCTAGCCACCCGTTGTGGAAGAAGTATGTCCGGTTCCTTCAGGGCAGTTCTACGGATCAGACGATCGTCGCCAAGATCGCCGCCATGACGGCCGGCCGCCGCACGGTGGTGATGCTCGACTCCGACCACTCGATGAAACACGTTCTCGACGAACTACATGCCTATGCGCCGATGGTCTCCAGCGGTTCCTACCTCATTGTCGAAGACACGCACCTGGACGGTGTTCCCACCAACCCCGGCTTCGGTCCTGGTCCCACGGCTGCGGTGAAGGCGTTCCTGGCCGAACCGGCCAGCCGCGATTTCTTCGTGGACGAGGACCGTGAAGCGATGATCATCACGTTCAACCCTGGCGGCTGGCTCCGGAAGCGGTAGCCCGCCCAAGGCCTAGACTAGAAGACGAATCGCAGCGCGAACTGAATCTGCCGAGCCTGCTGCGTCGACGTGATTGTCCCAAATCCTCCGCCGGACCGGTTGCCGTCGGGGTTGTTGAAGTTCGTCTTGTTCAGCAGGTTGAAGGCTTCGCTACGGAACTCGATCCGCTTGCTCTCGGAAATGGAGAAGTCTTTGTGAAGCCCAAAGTTCATTTGGTAGAACGACGGGCCGTAGATAGCGTTTCTGCCGGCGTTGCCGAAGGGTTGGCTTGGGTCGGTGGGTAAAGTGACCGCATTCCGGTCGAACCAGGCAAACCGCGACCGCTGGTCTTCTGGTAGCAGCGGATTACCCGTCAGATTCGGCCGATAGTTAGGTGCACCCGACACCTGGAACTGGGAGGACGGGCTGTAAGTCAGGTTCACCGGAACGCCGCTTGTCATGAAGTTGATCGTCGTCAGCCGCCATCCGCCCAGGACAAGGTCAGCCGCGCGGTTCATGCTTGAACCCCATTTGCGGCCACGGCCCACCGGCACATCAAACAGCAGAGTAGTCGTATTGTTCAGACGCTGATCGTAGCCCGATGGCCCGCGCTCGTTCCGCAGGTTGAGGTAGTTGACTCGGGAGTTATCGCCGTTCTGCGCCTCCAGGTGGCCCGAGGCGTTGTCAATCGCCTTGGACCACGTAAAGGAGTTCAAAACGTAGAGACCTCGCGAGAAACGACGCTCGAGTTTGGTTTGCAGCGCATGGTAGTTGAGGAAGCCGCCATTGAAGGCGCTTTGGATATAACCGAACTGCTGGATCGGCCGCCGCGCCTGGAGCGAGAGGTTCTCGCCTACGTTGTTCGGTCGGGCCTGGTTCAGATCGCCCAGAATCATCAGTCCGACGCTGCGGTTGCCGACATAGGCGATATCGAACACCAGATTCGTGCTCAACTCGCGCTGGATCGTGAAGTGCCAGCTCTGGGTATACGCAGTTCGCAGGCCGAACGGGATGTGGTTGGTCCGAACATTGATCTGGCGGATATTGGCCAGCGACATCAGGTTGTCGGGATACCCCTGTTCCGTCGTTCGGAAGCAGGTCCCCACCGCCTGAGAGTTGCTCGTGCACAGCGGCAGGCCGTTGCTCACCGCGGGCGCAAGCTGGTCCACAATCGGGTTCAGAATGTGCGGCAGGTTGTAGGACAGTAAGTTCTCGCCGCCCATCCGGTTGAAGTGAATGAAGCTGATTCCGTAGGCCGACCGGATCACCGTGCGCGGCGTCAGCGTGTAAGCCAGGCCGAGACGGGGAGCGAAGTTGTTCTTGTCGGGTCGAACCAGCGCGCGGTCGAAGACCGAGCCGCTCTTGGCGTCAACGCGGGCATTCGCCACCTGGTCGTAGTTGGAGAGACGATTCTGGTCTTCCCACTGTGGCGATCCGTACTCGTAGCGCAACCCGAGATTCAGGGTCAATTTGCGCGTAGCTTTGAAGTCGTCCTGAAGGTAGAGGAAGTGCATCCGCTGTTTCAAAGTCACGATCAAAGCGTTGTTCGCCTGATATTGTGAGCGGGCGCCAAATAGGAAGTCAGCGAGAAATTGCGCATCGTTAGTCGCAGTCCCCGGCACTTGGCTGAACCTGCCCGCGTAGCTGCTGGCGCCGTATTTCGGGTTGAAGTCGTCGATATCGGTGATAATCGCCTGGTATTCGTATCCCATCTTCATCGAGTGCCGGCCCATCACCTTCGAGTAGTTCACCTTCGGATTCCAGACGAACGGATTCTGGAACTGCGGATTGCTACCTTGTACGCCCAACTGCGAAAAGCCGTTGATGCTCTGCTGCATGATGCCGCCGGTATAGCGCGGGTCGTTGGGAATATTCGGAATCCCGAAGCGATCGCCGATCGTCTGCGTGCCAGCGAAGATTGGGCTCTTGCCGCCCTCGCTGCGCGACACGCCCATCCGGAACTCCACCAGCGAACTCGGGCTGAGCGTGTAGGTGGTGCCCATCACCCACTGCTGGTTCAGCACGCGGACGTTGCCGTTGGAATTCCCACCCGACGGGCCGGGAATGTCGGGCGCTTCGAACCGTTCGAGCACGCGATGGCTATAGCGCCCGAACAGTGTCCACTTTTGGCTGATGTAGTTGTCCACTCGGATGTCGCCTTTGTTGAAGGCATCGGTCCATCGGGGCTGATGTTCAAAGTTGTTGGCGATGCCGGGGCGGTTTGGCGCCGGCAGGTCGGCGAGCACAGCCGAGGCGAACCGCGTGATCTGGGCGCCGGGAATCACCCCGTCGTTGAAAACCTGTCCGGTGATCGGATTCCGCACCGCAACCGGCATCCGTCCCTGCCGCATCTCCATGGTGGGCAGCGTCGAGAACCGAATGTTTTTCGAAATCTGGCGCGAACCTTCGTAATCGGCAAAGAAGAAGAGCTTCTCCTTCCTGATGGGGCCGCCGCCGGCAGCGCCAAACTGGTTGCGGATGAAAACGGGCTTCTGATTGTTCACCGGCTTGAAGAATCCGGTCGCGTTGAGAGAGGTATTGCGGAGGAACTCCCAGGCCGATCCGTGGAACTGGTTGGTTCCGCTGCGAACTGAGGCGTTGATCACCGCGCCGCCCGCGCGTCCGAACTCCGCGCTGAAGTTATTGGTCTCGAGCCGGAACTCCTGCACCGCATCAGGCGTCAACTGCACTACCTGGTTCGTGAATCCCTGATTCGAGGTTCCGTAGTAGTTGTTGTCCAAGCCGTCCACCAGGAAGTTGTTCTGCGAGCTCCGCATGCCGTTGACGTTAAACGAGGACTCGCGATTCGTAGACCCGTCGTTGTTTACCGCGATGCCGGACCGACGCACTCCGGGCGCCAGCAGCGCCAGATCGGCGTAGTTACGTCCATTCAGCGGCAGGTTCACTACCTGCTCGGTGCTGACGACGGTACCGCGCGAACTGGTCTCCGTCTCCAGGGCCTGTACCGCGCCCGTCACGGTTACGCTCTCGGTCACCGCGCCCACTTCGAGCGTCAGGTCGACGCGCTGGCGTGCGTTCACCGTCACTGTGAACGGCCCGGCCTGCGTCTTCTTGAAACCCTGCGCCTCCGCGGCCACGGTGTATTGACCCACCTTCACCGTCAGAAATTGGTAGTTGCCCGCTTCATCGGAGACGGCTTCGAGTTGAACGCCCGTTGCCACGTTCTGGAGCGTCACTTTGCTCCGCTGAATCGGCAATCCGGCAGTGTCGCGCACGGATCCAAGCACCGCCGCGCTGTCAAATTGTGCCCACGCGCCCGCGGTGCACACCAATAGCGAAATCAGGAGTTTTTGCATAGTTTGGCTCTTCAAGACCCTCGTTGTTCTAGGCTATCGTACTCCTGTCACAACCTCATGACAACCGCGTGAGAGTTAACCCTGGATGGCCTTGCGTCCGGCCTCGAGTACCTTCAGGATGGCTTCGGCGTCGTAGACGGAGCCGCCCCAGGTTCCGCCGGAGACCTCCTGCATGGCAGCCCAGAGGCGCGTTTCCGGGGGCAGATCGGCGTCGGCGTGCAGGTCTTCGCGCGGGCCGCGAGCCGCCAGCAAACGGTCGCCTTCCAGCGATGAAACAGCGTGTCCCGCTTCGCCAACGAGATTCACGGAAGCGGTGAGCGCATTGCGGTCGACGATAATTTCGATCATGTCGCCGTCGCGGACTTTGCCGAGCGGCCCGCCGGCGAGGGCCTCCGGAGTGATGTGGCCGATGCAAGCGCCGGTGGAAACGCCAGAAAACCGGGCGTCGGTCAGCAGGGCGACCTGCTTGCCGAAAGGCAGGTGTTTGAGCGCGGAAGTGATCTGATAGGTTTCTTCCATGCCCGAACCCAAGGGTCCGCGGCAGAGCAACACCATGACGTCGCCGGGCTGTACCTGGTGCGTCTTGATGGCTGCGATGGCGTCGCGTTCGGCGAGAAAAACACGCGCGGGTCCGGTTTTCCGGTACACACCATCGGCATCCACAACCGAGGCGTCGATGGAGGTGCTTTTCACGATAGAGCCGCCGGGCGTCAGGTTGCCCACCGGGAAACAGACAGTGGCCGTCAATCCGGCGGCGCGCGCACTGTCGGGGTCCATGATCACCTTACCGGGATCGATGCCATCGCGTTCCCGCAGCAGCTTGCGCAGCGTGTGGCGGCGTTCGGAGTCCTCCCACCAGTCCAGTTGGGTGTCGACGGTCGTGCCGGAAACGGTCAACGCGCTTTTCTCAAGCAGCCCGGCGCGGCGCAGATGCAGCATTGTTTCCGGGACCGCGCCGGCCAGGTACACCTGCGCCGTGATGTGGTTGCGCGGGCCATTGGGTAGCACGTCCACCAAGCGTGGGACCGAGCGGTTGACGCGCGCCCAATCGTCTACGGTGGGTCGGTGGAGACCTGCCGCGTGTGCGATGGCGGGCAGGTGGAGGATGAGATTGGTGGAGCCGCCAAAGGCCGCGTGCAACACCATTGCGTTATGCAACGCCTGCGGAGTCAGAATATCGCGGGTCGCCCAGCCAAGTTGTGCCAGTTGCAGCAGAGCGCGCGCCGAGCGGTGTCCCATATCCAGCCAGATCGGCAGGCCGGAAGGCGCCAGGGCGGAGTGAGGCAGCGACATGCCCAGCGCTTCGCCGACTACTTGAGAGGTGGCCGCTGTGCCGAGAAACTGGCAGCCGCCGCCGGGCGAGGCGCACGTGCCGCAGGCGACTTCGGCCGCATATTCGAGGGTGATTTCGCCATGCGCAAAGCGCGCACCGACGGTTTGCGCCTTGCCCGCGTCTTCGCCCTGTTCCGGACCGAGTGTGACGCCGCCGGGTGCGAGCACCGTAGGCAGGTTGCGGGTCCCGGCGAGCGCCATCATCATTGCCGGTAGGCCTTTGTCGCAGGTGGCCACCCCCAGCACACCGGCACGATTGGGCAGCGACCGGATCAGCCGCCGGAAAACCACCGCCGCGTCGTTGCGGAACGGCAGGGAATCGAACATCCCGGTGGTGCCTTGCGAGCGGCCATCACAAGGGTCGCTACAATAGCCTGCAAAAGGGACCGAACCCAACTGGGCGAACTCCCGCGCGGCGGCTTCGACCAGCAGATGCACCTCGAAATGACCGGTATGGTAGCCAAGGGCGATGGGCTCGCCGCCGGGTGCACGCAGGCCACCATGCGTTGATAAGATCAACATTTCGGGGCCGCCGAGGAGCGCTGGGTTCCATCCCATCCCCGCGTTCTGCGACCAGCCGAAAATGTCGCCGGAGGGCCGCTCCCGCAGCATTTCCGGGGTGAGCGGCAAGGCCCCGCGCGGTCCTTGCGCCTTCGTGCGCACCTCGTAGATCGAAGCATCTCCGGAGTCGAAAATTGGGTTCATGACGGTGAAATACTTATCCTAGCTGCCGAACGGTATTACCCGCCGGGCCGCCGGGCACGGTATCCTGCTAAGGTGCGTCGGGCAAGTCCCCGTGCCGCATGCAGGAGCGATCACGATGAGCATTCAAACTTTCAAGAACTACATCAATGGCGAGTGGGTGGGTGGCGACACGTTCGAGAACCGCAACCCGGCCAACACCGACGAAGTCGTCGGGTTGTTTACGAAAGGTACCCCGGCCGACATGACGGCAGCGGTGGAAGCGGCTGGCGAGGCGCAGGCGAAGTGGGCGGCGACGAACGGACCGGCCCGTGGCGCGCTGCTGTTCAAAGTGGCCGACATCCTCGAGAAGAAATTCGACCAATTGGGCGAAGAAATGACGCGCGAGGAAGGCAAGACATTGCCCGAGGCAAAGGGTGAAGTGCGCCGCGCCATCAACATCTTCCGGTATTTTGGCGGCGAAGGCTCGCGGATGCCCGGCATGCTGGTGCCTTCGGAACGCGATCGCGTGCACATGTTTGCGATCCGCAAGCCCATCGGCGTCTGCGGGTTGGTGACCCCATGGAACTTTCCTATCGCCATCCCGGCGTGGAAGATGGCCCCGGCGTTGATCGCCGGCAACGCGATTGTCGTGAAACCAGCGTCAGCCGCGCCGCTGAGCGCGTGGCGGATTGTCGAAGCCTGTCACGAAGCGGGCATCCCGAAAGGCGTCGTGAATTTTGTGGCGGGTTCGGGCGGCACGCTGGGCAATGCGCTGGTAAGCGCCAAGCAGTTGAAAGCGATTTCGTTCACCGGCTCGTGTGAGATCGGCAACTGGTTGCATGCGAAAGCCAGCGAGCGGCGGCTTCGCATCCAGTTGGAAATGGGCGGCAAGAATCCCACGATCGTGCTGGCGGATTGCGACTTCAACTCGGCGGTGGAGAACGTGGCGAATGCGGCATTCTTCTCGACGGGCCAGAAGTGCACGGCAACCTCGCGCGCGATCGTCGAGGATTCGATTTACGACAAGTTTGTCGCCGCACTGGTGGAGCGCACCAAGAAGTTAAGGGTGGGCAACGGCATGCTGCCCGGGATCGACATCGGTCCGGCAGTGGATGAAGGACAACTCGAAACCAACCTCAAGTACATCGAAATCGGCCGTCAGGAAGCCGGCGAACCGCTTGTGGGTGGCCATCGCCTCACCGGCGGCGACTACGACAAAGGCTACTTTGTCGCGCCCACCATTTTCGGTGACGTGACCGAAAATATGCGGCTTGCCCAGGAAGAGGTATTCGGACCCGTGCTTGCCGTGATGCGCGCCAAGGATTTCGCCGACGCCATGCGGATCGCCAACAACATCCCGTTCGGGCTGTCGGCCTCGATTCAGACCAGCAACCTGTCTCGCACCTTCGAGTACATCTACGGCATGGAAGCCGGACTGCTAACCGTCAACCTGCCCAGCGCCGGCGTCGAGTATCAACTCCCGTTCGGCGGCACCAAGGACTCCAGCTTCGGGCCCAAGGAACAGGGTCCCGCCGCCATGGAGTTCTATTCCGACTACAAAACAATCTATCTGAAGTATTAAGCACATGCGTCTCTCCCAAGTTATCTGGAACGGAAAAGTCACCGCGGCTATCTTCGATGAAGGCGGGCTGGCGCGCCCCATTCCCGACTACACGCTGCAGGATTTGATCCGCCGTTCGGAGGTGGATAAGATCACGCTGTCGGAACTCGCCCGCCGCCAGGCGGCCGCACACTGGGAAGCCCTCAAACCCATCATCCCGATCGCTCCGAAGGAGGTCTGGGCCTGCGGTTGCACCTATGAGATGAGCGCTTCCTTCCGCGATTCCGAACACAACACGCGCGAAGGTTTCTACGCCTACGTGTTCAACGCCAACAACCGTCCCGAGAGTTTCTTCAAGGGCACCGGGCGGGTGTGCGTTGGACCGGGACAGCCCATCGGCATCCGCCCCGACTCGCGCTTCACCGCTCCCGAACCGGAACTGGCGGTAGTGATGGGGCAAGGTGGCCGGATTCTCGGTTACACGCTCGCTAACGACGTTTCAGCCTGGGATATCGAGAAGGAGAACCCGCTCTACCTGCCCCAGTCGAAGGTCTACAATGCATGTTGCGCGCTCGGTCCGGTGATTGTGACCGCCGACGAGATGGTCGACCCCTATCACCTGGAAATGACCTGCACGATCACGCGCGACGGCAAAGAGGTATTCCGAGGCAGCGTAAACACCTCGAAGCTCAATCGCAAGATCGAAACGCTGATCGAGTACATCTTCCGCGCCAACGCGATTCCCTCCGGGTCGGTTCTCTGCACCGGGACTGGAATCATTGTGAAAGAGGAGAATGCACTGGCGCCCGGCGATGTGGTCACCATCTCAGTGCCCGAAATCGGCGAACTCGCCAACCCCGCTGTGGTAATTTGAAGGTTTAGATGCGAGTTTCCATCACCCCGCTGGCTGCGGAAATCGAACAGAAGTTTGCCGATTCCCGGGGCCGCCACAAGGTCACCCCGGTCTCCGACGAACTGGAAGGCGTGCCCCTGGGCTCACTTCCGGATAACATCTTCGGCTTCACCTCATCCCCGCTCAACGAGTCGACGCCGCTGTTTTCCATGCGTATTTACCAGAGCTTCGAGGTGCACAAACTCGATGCTGGTACGATTGTTGTCTTGGGGTTTGTAACGGCGCAGGAGGCCGAAACGTTCAAAGCGGGGCGCGAATCGGTCGAAGTACATCTTTATCCTGAGCCTCGCGACGAGGCACAGACCTTCGTCGAAGTGCCGCTCGACCGTGTCGGACGTGCCAAACCCATGTCGCGTTCGGACGGAAACTACCTTCCGATCCAGTTGGATCCGGTACTCTAACCCGCTGTTTCGGCCGCATGAACGGCGGCCCGGTTCCCAGGGGCCGGGATCATCCAGGTTTGACGCGCTTGACCTAGGGCTGCCAGGAGCTTGTTGGTCACATCTTCCTCACCTTCCACGAATCGCAAGCCATCCAGCAGCCATTCGGCAAGGAGCGGCTGGCTCAACCGATAGAACACATGCCGCCCCTGACGGCGGATTCTCACAAGTTGATAGGATCGCATCAGGGCGAGTTGCTGAGAAACCCGAGCCTGCGTGAGGCCGAGAGCATCTCGTAAAGAGTTGACATCCCTCTCGCCGCAGCGGAGTTCGCTGACAATCCGAACGCGGTCCTGGTGAGAGAGGACGCTGAGGAGTTTGGCTAACTCATGGGAAACAAATATAGTTTCAGACATGGTGGCAGGCTATCCGTTCCTATAAGAACATCGTAGCACAAGATTAAGAAAAGTCAAATAGTAAAATGTACTGACATTCAAATATGTTGACTATACGTTTATATTAAGATACGTTATAGATAAGCCTCACTGCATGTCTCACTCTCTCCAACCCTTCCGCCGCCTCACCCGGCACCTCACCATCGAACGCCCGATCATCTTCACGATCATTGTCTACTCGATCGCCATTGGGCTGCTCTCACTGGCGTTCCCCATCGCAACTCAATCGCTGGTCAACACAATTGCCTTCGGCAACATCTATCAGCCGATCGTTATCCTCACCATCATCGTGGCCGTCGTCCTGATCTTCGCCGCCCTTCTGCAATCCTTGCGCGTTTGGGTGGTCGAGGTCCTGCAACAGAGGCTTTTCGTTCGTGTTGCCTCAGATACGGTGAACCGGCTGCTGCGGGCGCGGGGCGACGCGTTTGCGAAACATCACGGGCCGGAGTTGGTCAACCGGTTTTTCGATGTCGTGACGTTGCAGAAAGCCGCCGCTTCGCTGCTGATCGACGGGCTTACGATCGTCATGCAATCCACTATCGGCTTGGTGCTGCTGGCCTTGTACCACCCCTGGCTGCTCGCCTTCGATCTTTTCCTCCTCGCGGCCATCCTCTTCATCATTTTTCCCTTGGGCCGCGGCGCCATCACGACAGCGGTGGACGAGAGCAGGGCCAAGTACGAAGTGGTGGCCTGGTTTGAGGAAGTTGCCCGCCACCCGATCACCTTCAAGAGCCCTGATGCCGCGGGCCTGGCGATCGCGCGTGCCGATACCCTCACTGGGGAGTACCTGAAGCACCGGAAACGGCACTTCCGGATTCTCTTCCGCCAAGTGCTGGGCTCCTATGCCTTACACGCCATTGCGAGCGCAACGCTGCTCGGTGTTGGTGGATTCCTTGTCATCAACCGCCAATTGACGCTCGGCCAACTGGTGGCGGCCGAACTGGTTGTCGAAATCGTCGTGATCGGGTTTTCGAAACTTGGCAAACACCTGGAAAGCTACTACGACTTGCTGGCCGCCATGGACAAGCTGGGCTACATTGAGGATCTTCCCCTGGAACCCAATCCCATCATTCCAACTCCCAGCCTCAGCATGGCTCCCGCCGAGGCGGCGTTGCGTAGCGTCTCGTTATCCTATGGAGTGAAGCCCGTTTTCTTGAATACCTCGATGGAGGTGCGTTCCGGTCTCTGCATCGGACTGAGTGGATGGTCGGGGAACGGCAAGAGCACTTTGCTCGATCTTTTTTACGGGATGCGCGAACCCGATACGGGAGCCATCGAGATCGACTCCATCGACATCCGCGAATGGGATCGCGCCAAGCTCCGGCAGCAGGTGATGCTGATCCGTTCGGTTGAGATTTTTGAGGGAACGATTTTGGACAATTTGCAACTTGGCAACCAGGGTGTGGACCTAATGGAGATTCGCTGGGCCCTCAATCAGGTGGGCTTGCTGGACGACATCCAGGCGATGCCTGAGGGCTTGGCCACACGCCTGTCTACCGGCGGACGGCCCTTATCCGAGGGGCAGGCGATGCGCCTGGTCTTCGCGCGCGCTCTCGTCCGGCGTCCCCGGCTGCTCCTCATCGATGAAGCGCTCGATTCGATCAAAGATGCGCCCGGCACTGACGTGCTTATGGAGAGCTTGTTTTCGAAAGACAAGCCCTGGACGCTGATTGTCGCCTCGGCCAGCCCTGATCTGCTGAGCCGCTGCGATGTTATTTATGAGATTCAGGATCTCCAGGTGGTGAAAGTATGACGCCCACAGCCTCCGCACTCCGAGCAGCAACGACAAGTGCCGAGCCGCACGCCCCGGCGCCGCCCCACTCCACAAGGTTCCCGGCCTTTCGGTCGATGGAGTTGGTCCCCCCGGTGACCAGGCCGAGCCGCCTGGCGTGGTGGCTGCTGGTGCTGTTTTTTCTCCTCATGACGTTCGTGGCCCTTTCGCCCTGGCAGCAGAACCTGCCGGGCGCCGGACGCGTCATCGCGCTGACTCCGGTCGAGCGTCAGCAGAACGTCGAGGCGCCCGTGGACGGACGGGTGGTGAAGTGGCACGTGATTGAAGGAACGCGCGTCAACGCCGGCGATGCGATCGTTGACATCAGCGACAACGATCCGGAGATTATCGTCCGCTATCAGCGGGAGGTCGATGCCATGCGGGCCCGCTTGTCGGAGGCCCGGAATCGGGAAGCCGCTCAGCAGCAGGCCATACAGGGCCTGGAGGGTTCGCGGCGTTCCGCTCTCGACGCCGCGCAATCGCGGATTCAGATGGCGGTTGAACGCGTGCGGGCCGCCGAGCGAACCCAGGACGCGGCCCAAGCCACTCTCGCCACCGCCAAACTGAATCTGGATCGCCACAAGGACTTGAATCCGTTCGGTCTGGTATCCACGCGTATGGTCGAACTGGCGCAACTCGGCTACGACCAGGCCGTCGCGGATCTTGACCGCGCGAAAGCTTCGCTGGCCGCCGCCAGCCAGGACCGCGCCGCCCTCGAAGCCGACCGCGTCAAGGTCGAAAATGACTTTAAGACCTCGATCGATACCGCGAAAGCCAATCTCGCCGCTGCCCGCCAGGAAATCGCCAGCAGCCTCGCCGCGCTACAGCCGGTGGAAGTCCGCCTGAGCAGGCAGAACACTCAGAGCGTGGTTGCGCCCCGCGATGGCATTATTCTCCGGCTCCTCGCGCAACCTGGTTCGGAGATGCTCAAGGCCGGCGATCCGGTGGCGATCCTCGTGCCGGAATCCCAGAGTACGGTAGTGGAGCTGTGGGTCCATGGGAACGACATGCCGCTGATCATGCCCGGCGACAAGGTGAGAATTCAGTTTGAAGGCTGGCCAGCCGTGCAGTTTGTGGGCTGGCCCTCGGTGGCCGTGGGGACCTTCGGTGGCATCGTGACTTTGGTGGACGCCACCGACAACGGATTGGGCAAATTCCGGTTGCTTGTGGCGCCCGATAGTAAAGACCAGCCGTGGCCGGCCAGACGCTACCTCAGACAGGGGGTCCGCGCCAATGGATGGGTGTTGCTGCGGCAGGTCCCGTTGTGGTGGGAACTGTGGCGGCAGTTCAACGGCTTCCCGCCGTCGCTGCCCCAGGAACCCACCCAATCCGATGACGGAGCGAAGAAGAAATGATCCCGCTGTTGCTTGCGGCGCTGTCCCTGACCGATGTTCTGGAATCGGTCGAGCGCCACTATCCGCCTCTGCTTGCAACGCTGGCCGAGCGCGACATCGCCGATGCCGAACTTCTTCAGGCGCTCGGCAAATTCGACTTGACCTTGCGCGCCGGAGTGCAGAGCGACCAGTTTGGCTACTACGCCAACGAGCGGTTCTATTCCGGCTTCGAGCAACCAACACAGGCGTGGGGCAGCAGTTTCTACGGGGGCTATCGCGTCGGTCGTGGTACGTTTGCCCCCTATGACGGCAAGCTGCAAACGCGCACCGAGGGCGAATGGTCCGGCGGCATGAAACTGCCTCTCTGGCGCGACCGCGCTCTCGACGAAAAGCGCGCCTCGCTGCGGAAAGCGGAACTCGGGCGTGCGCTCGCCCGGATTTCCATCGACCAGCAGAAACTCATCATCATTCAGATGGCGACGCGCCGCTACTGGGATTGGGTTGCCGCCGGACGCCGTCTGAAGATGGCCGAAGCGATGCTTTCGATCGCGCAAACCCGCGACGAACTCCTGCGCAGGGGCGCACAGGCCGGCCAAATTCCTCCTATCGAGGTGGCTGAGAACCAGCGGGCGATCCTCCAGCGCAAGTCCCAAGTGGTCGAAGGCACTCGCTTCCTCCAGCAGTCGGCCATTGATCTCTCGCTCTTTTACCGCGACAGCCAGGGCCAACCAGTATTGGTCGGTGACGACCAGGTACCTGGGATGTTTCCAGACCTGAAGACCATCGAAGACATCCAGGTGGCTAGGGACCTCGAATCCGCCGTATCGCGCCGCCCGGACCTCGCCCGCTTCAGCGTCCAGAAGGCCCAAACAGAAATCGACCGGCGTCTCGCATCCAACGATGCCCGGCCCGCGATCGATCTCGGCCTGGGATTTGCCGCCGAATCCGGCACCGGCCCGGTGCGCCGCGGCCCGCGGGAACTCAAGGCGGCCGTGAGCTTCGAATTACCCTATCAACGCCGGTCCGCGCGCGGCAAAGAAGCATCCGCCGCGGCTAAGTTGCGCCAGTTGGACCAGCGCGAGCGGTTCACCGAAGACCAGATCGTGGCCGAGGTACGGGATGCCGTCTCCGCTGTCCGGACAGCTTTTGAGCGCGCCCAATTAACCCGCGAAGAATACCGGGTGGCCCGCGACCTGGAAGAAGCCGAACGGGCACGGTTCCGGCTCGGTGACGGTACGATGTTCCTGGTCAACCTGCGCGAACAGGCCACCTTCGACGCCGCGCTGCGGGAACTGGCAGCCACACAGGACTATTTCCGCTCGCTGGCGCAATACGAACTATCGGTTGCCGCGGCCCTCCGGTAGGCTAGTAGAAGCCTGCCGCTCATGGTCCGTTACGATCCTCACAAGTGGTTTGAACATTTCTTCGATATTCGCGGATCGATGGTCCGCGAGATCTTCGTGCGTGTGGCGTTCTGCGTGGCTTGGTCGGTGCTTGTCGTTTACGCGTACCGGTCGGGCTTCAGGAGCATCGCCATCCCGTCGACGCTGCATTCGCTGGTAGGTGTTGCGCTCGGCCTGTTGCTCGTCTTCCGCACGAACTCAGCCTACGATCGATTTTGGGAAGGCCGCAAGCTGTGGGGCGGGATGGTGAATGAGACCCGCAACCTGATCCGCCTGGCCGTCTGCCATCTTCCCCCGGAGGCCAACCTGGTCCACCGGATCGCACGGCTGACAGCCGCGTTTCCGTATTTGTCGATGGCCACCCTGCGCGGCGATACCGAACTTGCGAAGCTGGTCGCCTTTCTTCCGCCCGGCGATCTGGAAACGGTCACACGCGCCCAACATCCCGCGCTCCAGGTGGCCACCCGAATCACGGCTCTGCTGGTGGATGCGCACCGCCGCAAGCTGATCTCCGACATCACTCTCCAGGCGATCGACCAGAATGTCCAGCTCTTAGTGGATTACCTGGGCGGTTGTGAGCGCATCCGCAAGACGCCGCTTCCGTTTGCCTACGTGGTTCACTTGCGGCGTGCCTTGGTTATGTATTGCTTCACGCTGCCGTTCGCTCTGGTGGACACCTTCGGCTGGGCCACGGTGCTGGACGTGCTTCTGATCTCCTATATCTTCTTCGGCATTGAGGAGATCGGCGTGGAAATCGAAGGGCCATTCGGCTATGACGACAACGACCTGCCGCTCGAGGAGATCTGCCGTACTATCCAGACCAACGTGTTCGCGCTGGCTGAACTGGGACCCGCCGCCCGCGAAGCCATGCCCGAAGGTCTATAGGATTCTATTCGTTCCGCAATACTTCGAGAGGCTTCTGGCCCAGGATCCGGAAAGAGGCCAGCCACCCGGCCGCGTTGGCAATCAGCGCCGTGAGGAGAACTGCTGAGACCACCGGAAGCCAATCGATTCGCGCCTTGGCCTCCAGCAATCGCGTCAGCAGGAGGTTCGAGAAAACCGTGGCCAGAATGCCGCCCAACAGTCCGGCGGCCGCCCCGAGGATCAGGAACTCGACCGAGAAGATGGCGGACACGCGGCGCCGTGTCGCACCGAGCGTCTTGAGAATAGCGACCTCCTTGGCGCGCCGGAAGCGCGTGGCCGCGATCGACGATGCCAGGATAATCACCCCGGCGAGAATCGCAAAGGCGGAGATGAACCGCACGACCATCGCAATCTGGTCCACTACCTGTTGAATGATCTCGATGACATCGGCCGCGTTGATCACCGTCACCGAAGGGAACCGCTGGAACGCCATGCGCTGAAACGGAGCGACGTCGGCGGGCTTCATGCGCATGATCGCGAAATATTGGATCGAAAAACCGTTCAGTGTACCGGGCGAAAAGACAAAGTCCATGTTGCCGCCCATGCGGACTTCTTCGGTGCGGTAGAGGCAGGCGACGGTGGCTTGCACCGGCTGAATACCGACCATCCACTCCATCCGGACGCCCGGCTTGATGCCCAAATCGCGCGCCGTGTCTTCGAGAACACAAACCTTGTTGGGTGCAGTGTCGCTACCCCACCATTGGCCTTGGACCGTCTCCCATTGGGGCCGTTTCGCGGAGGTGAACGTGACCGCTCGGGCCTGGTTGAAGCGCGGCAGTTTCGGCGGCTTGCCGTCGACCGCCGTGAGCCGCGCGGCGAGCGTCGGAATCAGTTCGCCTTTGCCTTTCAGCAACTCTTCGACGCCCGCCCGTTCTCGCGAGGTGACGTTGACCAGAAACACATTGGGCATGTTGGGCGGAGCGCTCTCGAGAATCTGCGACAGCATGCCGCGCTGTACCAGAAACACGGTGAGCGTGAACATCACGCCGATGCCCAGCGAAACCAGCACCGCCTGGGCTTGGTTGCCGGGGCGGTAGACGTTGGCGATGCCGTGGCGGACAACACTGGGCAGAGTCTGCCGCGGCACCCGCAGGAACAGGCGCAGCGCGCGCAGCAGCAGCCAGGCGAATCCGGTGAGCAGCAGCAGGCTGACGAGCAACCCGCCGGCAAAGAAGCCGCCCACGCGCAGGCGGTCGCCGCCGGCCAGCCACGCGGCGATGCCCGCTATGGCCGCCAGGATGACGCCGCGAGCCAGCCAGACCCGCGCGTCCCAACGGGAGGGCCGCGCGCTATCGGTCATGTCGCGGCGGAAGATGACTGCCGGCCGAACGCGCCGCACGGCGACCAGCGTGGGCCACGTGAACAACATCGCGGTCAGCAAGCCGATGGTCAGTGCTTCCGCCGCGGCCAGAAAGTCAAACCGAAGCGGCGGCGTGATGGCGAAGTACTGCTCGATCAGGGGCGGAAAGGCCGCCTGAACGAGGGTGCCCAGGAGCGCTCCCAGTAAGCCGCCCACCAGCCCCACCAGTGCGGTTTGCAACAGATAGATCCGCGCGATCTGGCCGGAACGTCCGCCGATGCACTTCATGATGGCGATGGAATCGAGCCGTTGTTCCAGGTGCGCGCGCATCGTAGCCGCCACCCCCAGCCCGCCGACGATCAGCGCAATGAGGCTGACCAGCGACAGAAACCGCTCCGACCGGTTGAGCCCGCGCGTGATCAATGGGTGGGTCTCGCGGAAGTCCGCAATCAAAGCGGTGGGGAAAACCTTCTTCAGCTCACTTCGGATCGCTTCGATGGGCAGGGTCTGCGCCGGTAGACGGAACAGGTGGCGGTTGGCCGAGCGTGAGCCGGCTTTGACGAGGTTGGTTCGTTCCAGCGCCGCACGGGAGAGCAAGATCCGAGGACCGACGTTGAGAGAGCCCGCCATGCGGTCTGGTTCCCCACGAATGATCGCCGTGATTCGGAAGTCGCCTTCGCCCAACTGCACGCGGTCCCCCATCTTCAATTGCGGCAGGCGGATGAGCAGATCGTCGCCGACGGCAACCGTGTCGGGAGTCAAAGCCGCGCTCAGGGCGAGCGGAGGGTCCAACTTCACGGTGCCGTAGTAGGGATACTGCGCGGGGTCCACAGCTTTGAGCGACACCAGCACCGGATTGGCGTCACCGAAGCTGACCATCGAAATGGTTTCGGTGATCTGCGTGCGTCGTGCCCCACGCTCGACAATCGAATCCATAACCGCGACCTGTTCGGGATTCGGCAACTCGAAGACGCGGACTGACAGGTCGGCCGCCATCAGTGTGCGCGCTTCGGCAACCAGCATGGTCCGGAAGGCACGGCCAAAGCCGCGAACTCCCGCCAGCGATCCCACACCCACCGCGATGGCAAACACAATGAACAGGAACTTCGATCGTGAGGCGGCCAGATCGCGCCAAGCGATCTTCGCGGCCGTCGCCAGAGACAGGCCGCTACTTGCTGACATCTTCAACAATCAATCCGTCGCGCAGCGTGATGCGCCGGTCGGCGTGGGCGGCCAGTTGCGGATCGTGGGTGACCAGCACGAGGGTCGTCTGTTCGCGGCGGTTGAGCGTGAGCAACAGGTCGAGGATATGCGAACCGTTGACGGAATCGAGATTTCCCGTGGGTTCGTCGGCCATCAGAATCGGCGGCCGAACCATGAACGCCCGTGCGAGGGCCACCCGCTGCTGTTCACCGCCGGAAAGCTGAACGGGGTAGTGATCGCGGCGGTCGGCCAAACCTACCAGGTCGAGCAACTCGCGGGCGCGTGACGGTTCGACGTTGTCGCCGCCGGCCAGTTCATAAGGGAGTAAAACGTTCTCCTCCGCCGTGAGTGTCGGGATCAACTGGTATGCCTGGAACACAAAACCGATCTTCCGCCCGCGCACCAGCGCCAGTTCGTCTTCGGCCAGCGCCGTAATGTCGGCGCCGTCCAGGATCACCTGGCCGGAACTGGGCGTATCCAGACCGGCGAGCAACCCCAGGAGCGTCGACTTGCCTGAGCCGGAGGGGCCCATGATGGCCACAAATTGCCCGCGCGGAATATGGAGGTCGATGCCTTTGAGAATGTCGACCCGGTGGGTGGGCGTCACCGCCGTCTTGCTAAGGGACTGCGTGCGAATCAATCTTCATTATCGCAGCGAGGTTAGGGGGAAACTCTTAATTCCCTCAGGAACCTCCGAAAACCGTCGATATCTATGGTTTGATATCGCTCAAAAAACATATCGAGGCAGCCCCAGCCGAAGAGCTTGCGGCCCTTACCGATGCCTATCACTCGCTGTTGAGCGTGGCCGGAGAGTGTTGCAGCGAAGTTTGTCCACAGTCCGGCGACAGCTTGCGCCGGAATTTAGCCGCCTTGGAAGGGCAGCCGGTGTCGGAGGTTTCGCTAACTGCTGAGACTCACATCAGGAAATGGGGCGGAGACACCAGCAAATTCTTTAAGGACAAGACGGCGGAAGTGAAAGAACTGCTGATGATGATGGCGGCCACCGCGGAATCGGTGAGCGAGCGCGACAATCGCTACGCCTCCCAGTTCGATGGCTTGACAAAACGCCTTCACCAGATTGCCGATCTCAACGACATCACCAAGCTGCGGTCGTCACTGCTGCAAAGCGTGACGGAATTGAAGACCGGCGTCGAGCAGATGGCGAAGGATTCGAAGGCAGCGGTCCAACAACTCAGGACAGAGGTCTCGACGTATAGGACCCGGCTGGAGGAAACCGAGAAGATCGCGGCAGTGGACGTGCTCACCGGATTGGCCAACCGCCGCAAACTCGAAGCGGAACTGGAATTCCGGATCATTCGCGGGCGTGAGTTCTGCGTGCTCCTTCTGGACGTGAACGGGCTGAAGCAGGTGAACGACCGGTTTGGGCACCTGGCTGGGGACGACCTTTTGCGCCAGTTTGCCGGAGAACTGACTCATGCCTTACGGTCTGGCGACGTGGTGGGCCGGTTGGGCGGCGACGAGTTCCTGGTCATCCTCGACTGTGACCAGTTGCAGGCGGAAAAGTGCATGGCCAGAATCAAACAGTGGGCGTTCGGCAACTACACGTTGCATGTTGCCGAACACCAGTTCAAGACAGTCGTCAGCGCCGCGATGGGGCTGGCCCTATGGAAGCCGGCCATGACCGCGGAACAACTGCTCCAGGTCGCCGACGTGGCGATGTACCGGCAGAAGACCGATACAAAGGTTACTGCAAGGTAACCGGCGCCGCTGCGGCGAAGATGGAGCGCGGCGCAGTGGTTAACCACCCTTCCACCGTAATGGAAGTAGTATTGGGCGGAATCAGGGAGCGGGGAATTTCGACGGGAATCGTCCATTCCCCCACGACATTCCGTTCGTGCTGTGCTTGAATGAACGACCGCGTGGCGCTCCACGTCCACAAGGCGTGCCCATCCTGATTGCGCACCATGACATCAAACTCCTGACCCGAATCGAACCGCAACCGCACTTCGCCTAAGTTGCCGGTTTGCAGGCGCAACAGAGCAGTCAAATCGTGGGGAGCGCCCGAATCGATCACGGTCACCGTGAACCGGCCATGCGGTAGCGTTTCGATTGTTTGCTTACCGATACGGGCGGAAATCAGGTCGAACTGGCGCGGCCCGGCGATGGACGACTCGATACGGCGCAGCATACCGATGTTGGCGGCGAACTGCTCACCCTGGACACCCACATCGGCACAGCCGAAGGTGCGGTAACGGATATCGAGCACATCCGGCAGCGGTCCGGCGGGACCGTCATGCACGGCGAGCCTTTCCTGTGTTTGGGCTTCCTGGTCGCATTCCCGGTAGGGTGCTTCCCACCATCCACCTTCAAACGGCGTAAACAACACGACAGGAACGTCGCGTTCCCGTTCCTCGTCCCAATGGACGAGAGACTGAGCCTCGTCGATCCTCACCGTCAACCGCTCTGGTGTGTACCCGAACAAGGCGTAGTAGACGTTGCCTTTGTGCATTTCGGGTGTGCCCACGCGCATGGTGAATTGCTGACCCGTGCGAGCTTCGCGGTAAGTCCACGAATTACCCGCGGCCAGCGGCAGGTAGTCTGCCGCGGCCATTGGCAAAGCGAGCGAACATAAGGACAGAAAGAGCTTCATAAGGGATACCTCGACAAAGAACGCGCAAGCGGCGGCCTTTTTGGCTCGCGAGCATGCGCTGATACACTGCCAACATGTTGCGACGCCACTTTCTCCGCTCAATGATTCCGCTGTCGCTGACGCCTGCCATGCGGGCCGCCGTCGATAAGGCTCGTCCGCTGAAGCTGAGTGTGACCGGCTTGAAGACGTTCACGGTCAACGTGGGCAGCGTGAACTGGGTGTTCTGCAAGGTGTACACCAATCAGGGCCTCACCGGACTGGGCGAAGGCTCGATCACATCGAAGGAAGCGACGCTGGCGGCCGCCATCGGCGAACACGAGCGCTACCTCGTGGGCAAAGATCCGACCGACATCGAGATGCACTACCAGGCCATGTTCCGCTGGGCGCGCTGGCGTGGAGGGCCCATTCTCAATTCCGCCATTTCCGCGATTGAGATCGCGCTTTGGGACATTCTCGGCAAAGCGCTCGGCCAGCCGGTGTATAAGCTATTGGGCGGAGCCGCGCGGCGGCGTGTGCGGCTGTACAAAGACGTCGGGTCGACGCCCGAAGCGTTTCTCCAGGCCAGGGCGGAAGGCTTCACCGCGGCCAAGTCGGGGTTTGTGCGAGTCGACAAGGAACTGGTGGTGCCCCGCTTCGCCGTCCGCGAGGGGCTGCGCAGGCTCGAGGCAGTGCGCAGGGCAGTGGGCGACGACTTCGACATTTGCATCGACGCCCATGGCGTCTTAACCACGACGATGGCAATCGACTTCTGTACGGGTGCCGAAGCCTTCCATCCGCTGTTTGTCGAAGAGCCGACACAACTCGAAGATCTGGGTGAATTGGAATTGCTCCGTTCCAAGACGAAGGTCCCGCTGGCCACCGGAGAGCGCAGTTTTACCAAGTATGGGTTCACCGAGTTCTGTTCCCGGCACCTGGTGAACTACGTGCAACCCGACGTCTGTCACGCGGGCGGTATCCTGGAGATGAAGAAGATCGGAACCATCGCCGAGGCATACCGCGTCGAGATGGCGCCGCATAATCCCCAAAGCGAGGTCAGCACCTTGGCATCACTCCACGTGGACGCCACTACGCCCGCCTGTACGATTCAGGAGTACAACCCGAATCGCGAGGCCTGGGTGCGCGACCTGTTTTTCGGCGGCGCAGTCGTCGTGAAGGACGGCTTCGCCGAGTTGCCCGACCGCGTGGGGCTGGGCGTCGACCTCGATGAGAAGGTCGCGGCCGCCCATCCTTATAAACCGGTCAACCGCCCGCAGTATCGCTTTGCCGATGGCGCGGTGGCCGACCATTGAGAC